>NZ_BFAG01000007.1 GCF_002897375.1 Deinococcus aerius
GCGCGGGCCTGGGCCTCGGGGGACAGGGTGCTGCGGAGGGTGCTCCACTTCTTAGCCACGGTCTTCCTCCTCCCTTTGCAGGGTTTGCAGGTGAGCGTCGTAGAGGTTGTCCGCCTGGGGGACGAAAAAGACGCCCCAGGCTAACTGGGGCGCGAAGACTAGCTCAGCCTAATGTGCTGGATCGAGTATGCAGGCTGAGCGTATGAGCTGGAGCGAACACACCTAAGAAGACATACGTGACGCGCCTCCTATTGAGGCTCAGAATGCACGAGATACGCTCGGGTTCCCCAACCTGTTGCACTCCGTGCAGCCGAGCCTCCGTCCGATGGAATTCCAGCGGGCGGAGCTTCGTTAACCACGCTGGTTCCGACTTTGTACGATGCGGAGGCTCCGCACGTCTGTAGGTCGGCTCACGCTTGGGCAGCCATTCGGTATTACATAGTCTGGGTGGTTGAAACTTCTGTGCCTATGCCCTAGAGTCAACTCGTCAGGCAATCCCGACCATTGCTGTATCAGCCGCCCCGAGCGATAGGGGACTGAAACAGACTTTGCAGCACCGACGGGCTTGCCTGTTTTTCTGCCGTCACCCAATGACGCCTCTCTCTGCCAAGGTCACTCCGTGGACACCTCTTCCGCCCTGCGAAGTCTTTTCGGCCTGAACCCCTACCCCTACCAGCAGCGTGTCGGGGAGACGCTTCTGAGCGGCCGGAACGTCATCCTCCGCGCTCCAACGGGGTCAGGGAAGACGGAGGCGGCCCTCGGTCCTTTCCTGCTGGCCCGGCAGGAGGAGCGCCGGGACTTTCCCCTCCGCTGCATCTTCGCCTCCCCGATGCGGACGCTGGCGCAGGACCTGTATGAGCGTATGGGCGAAGTCAACAAGAAGGCCGCGCTGGGGCTGGATATCCGCCTTCACACCGGCGAGGACCCGCAATCGCCGCTGCTGGAGGGCGACATCATCATCACGACCGTCGACCAACTGCTCAGCAATTACCTGCATGTGCCGTACTCGCAGAGCCAGCGCAGCCGCAACATCGGTGCGGGCGGCGTGGTGGCGAGTTACGTCGTGCTGGACGAGTTCCACCTCTTTGATCCGCAGCGGGCCTTCCGCACCGCCCTGGAGATGGCGCGCGCACTGTCGGGCGTCACGCCTTTCCTGTTCATGACGGCCACCATGTCTGGGGACCTCACACGGGAGCTGGCCGAGGCGGTGGGGGCTGAGTTCATCACGCCGAGCCAGGCGGAATTGGACGTGATGACCAGCCAGCAGAAGACCCGCCAGTTCCGTCAGGTGGAGGCCCCGCTGACGGCGCAGGCCGTGGCCGAGGCGCACGGGCGGCGCAGCATCGCCATCGCCAACACCGTGGACCGCGTGCAGACGCTGTACGCCGATTTGCAGCGGCTTCAGCGCGAGGGGCATCCCAACTTGCAGGGGGTGACCCTCGCCCTGCTGCACTCGCGCTTCTTCCCCACGCACCGGGGCGCCCACGAGCAGCGCCTGAAAACGCTGCTGGGCAGGGAGTCGCAGGAAAAGGTCATCCTGGTCGCGTCGCAGGCGGTCGAAGTCGGCATCGACATCAGCTCCGAGGAACTGCATACCGAAGTCTGCCCCGCGAACGCCCTGCTTCAACGGGCCGGCCGGAATGCGAGGTACGCGGGAGAGCGCGGTGTGGTCAGCGTGTACGCCCTGCCGCTCACGGAGAAGGGCGAGTGGGACGTGTTGCCGTACAAGGGGCAGGAGGACGTGATCCGGGCCACCTGGGAGGCGCTGGCCGAACTGCCCTCACCCGTCCACCCCGAGGCCGAGGATCGGCTGATCGACGCGGTGCATACGGCGGGCGACCGGAAGAACTGGGAGGGATATCTCGCCACCCGCCAGACCACCCACAGCGACAGGATGAAGTCGGCCTTCCTGGGCGACCGGGCCATGCGGCCCGAACTCATCCGCGACATCCAGAACGTCAGCCTGCTGATCGTGCCGCCGGAAACCGACCTGTCCACCTGGGACGAGGTGAACCGCCATGAACGTATCGGCGTGACCTGGGTTAATTTCGCCGCGCTGGAGGCGAACCGTGAGGCATTGGGGCTGAACTTTGACCACGAAGTGAACTGGCTCGCTAGGGTTCCCCGCGAAGTGGAACCGGAGCGCCGGAAGGGCCAGGGCGGGGACAGCCGCCAGCCGACGCGCCTGGAGTGGCTTCCCGTCAATACAGCCGAACAGCTCAGGAACGAGCCGCTGGTCCAGGTCAATCCCACCTTCGTCTTCTACAACCGGCAGGAGGGCTTTCGCTGGACCACCCCCGAAGGCGGGCAACTCGGTGTCGCGGACTTCCCGCCGGTCCACGCGCGCCGCCCCTCTGGTGAGCGGCCCGATTACTGGTACACCTACGAAACCTACGAGGAACACATAGACCGCGTGTTGAAGGCTTCCAGGAAGCACGCCGCCGACGTGTGGCGCGTCTGCCCGAAGGTGGACCAGAAGTTCGGTCTGCCCGCCGGGACGATGGAACTGGCCCTGAAGGCGGCGATTGCCGGGCACGACATCGGCAAGCTGTCTGTGGGCTGGCAGGACTGGACACGCCGCTGGCAGGCCGAGCAGGTGCAGGAATACGCGGGCCGCCTGCTGTGGAATGGCGTGGAGGAAGCGGCGCGGCACGGGGCAAAAGCGCAGGCTAAGGGCGAATACTGCGCCCACACTGATTACCACCCCGCCTACGACAAGGAGCGCAACAAGCGCATGGGACCGCGCCCGCCGCACGCGGGGGAGTCGGCGGCGGTCCTCGTCTCCGCATTTGGTCAGGTGTTGAGAACCAGCATCGGGGATGACCGGAAGGCCCGAAGTGTCATGTTGGGTATCTGCGGAGCCGTAAGCCGTCATCATTCCGCAAGCGCCACGGGGGAGACAGATGCCTGGCGGCTGGATGACGGCGCGTGGCTGGAGATTCGGCGGGTTTTCAAACAGGTTGCCGATGCCGAACTGGATGCCGCTGCCCTGGCGAAGGTTCAGAAGGGAGGCGTCTCCTCTGTCATAAAGCCCCTGCCGCTGTCACCGTCAGACCCGCTTGCCTGGATGATCTATACCCTAACTTCCCGCGCTTTACGCCTGGGGGATACGAGATCCTTTGAAGACGTTCGCTGGAAGGAGGAAACACTTTGACGACATATACGGTGCCGCGCGCGCAGGGAACCTATGCCGATACCTTGCAGGCGCTGGGGCTGGGGCGGCTGCTTGAGGCGCTCAGTGAACAGGGCGAAGTTGTCGTACGGCTGAACGCCGCGCAGGACGCCTTCACGTTGGAAGTTGCTCAACCCATCACTCTTCCAAATGGGACTCCGCCCACGCTCTACGACTACATTAAAACGGATAGGGACGGGAACGCGCCGCCCGACGCATTTGATTACGAGGGCGCGAAGGATCATCGTCAGCGTTTTTTCAAGTGGCGCGAGAACAACAAGAGAGCTTCTCTCGACGACATGCCGGAAGGAATCCACCTCCCGCGCCCCGACTATTCGCTCTATTCCAGTCTGGTGGACATGCTCAAACCCCTGGATACCAGCGGTTACGCCGCCGCCCACCGGGAACTCGCTTCACAACGCTTTGGAGAACATATCGGAATTGCGCTGGAAGTCTTCAGCAGTGATGGTTTACCCCTGGAAAAAGCCGAGGCTGGCCTGAAAAAACGGCTCAAGGGTAACAAGGCCAACGAAGTTTCCATCGTTCAGATCTTCAACCCCATGACCGGCAAAGGCATGAACTCGCCCAAGGCCAACAGCATCGGGATGAATCAGGCGAAAGCGCCGCTGGTGCTGGAAGCCCTGAAGTACACGGGCTGGTTTGTGGGCGCCGTGGCCGTGACGCCGAGAGGGAGCAAAGACCTCAAGGTGCTGGTGGTCCAGCCCACCGACATTGAGCTGGAGACATTGCGGCAGGTAATGAATGCCTTTCGCCGGGACTTCATGGGCGGCGGAGCTATTCAGGTGGACATCCTCGCGGCGTTGATCCTGACAGAGACACTGTTGAAGTACCACGAGTCTCAGGAAGCGGACTGGCTCACTCCCATGGAAGCTCTGTCCGGTTTCCAGATCGCCTACTTCCAGAACCTCGGCAGCGCGAAGGGCGTGACGAACATCTCCTTCATCGCCCTGCCCGCCTGGGTGCGGCTCGACGGCGACGAGGCCGAAAAGAAGCGGCAACTCTGGCTGGACGTGCTGAAGGAGCACCGGCAAGTCATCCGCAATCTGGATGAGAGCCATTCGGAGGAGCGCAACCTGCTGGAGAAATACCGCGACTTCCTGAGTGGTCAGGACGTGCGGGCTTTTCTGGAGTTCCTGTCGGACTACGGGCCGCACGCGCTGCGGCTGGCCGACAGGGGCAAGTACGCGCTCTGGATGACCACGGAAAACCTGGGGAGGGTCCTGAACAACATGGAGAGAAACGACATCACCAGCATCATCACGAACAGCGGTTTTCAGAGCGTGGCCGGGGCGATCCGGCGGGCGACCCGCACCGCGCTCTACACCCGCAAACTCAGCGGCGACCGGACCTACGACGTGCATTACGGTCTGGCGCAGGAACTCAAGCGCAGCGCCGTGACCAAGCCGAAGTTCATGGCCGCCCTCGCGGACTTCGTGGCCGAATACATGACCGAGAACCTCCGTGCTGCCGACCGGGGCAAGCGTGGCCGCGCTCCCGTGACCACCGAGGACCTGCTGGAAATCGGCAGGCTGCTGGACGAACACGACCCGCAGATGGTGGCGATGCTGCTGATCGCCTACGGCTACGCCAAGGAGCCCAGAGAAGAGACGCCCGAACCCGAAGCCACCACCCAGCCTGAACCCAATGTGGAGGAACAAGAATGACCCTGCGTACCCTGTCCATCTCCGGCCTCGCCACCCTGAACCTGCACTCGCTCAACAACGAGGGTGGCGAGGGCAATCACATCCAGACCCGCATGGTGGATGTGGTGACGGCGGATGGTGAACTGCATCCCGTTAATGCTGTGTCCGGCGACATGTTCAAGCACATCTTCGCGGAGCATTTCCACGCCGTCGTGCAGGAAATGGGGCTGACGCTGTGCGCGGGCTGTCGCACGCTGAATGCGAACCGGTTGAACGCCGCCTCCGACTTCGAGCAGGCCACCAAGGGGAAGAGCAACGCCGAAGTCCTTGATCTGCTGCCGAATGCCTGTGCGCTGGATGACGTGGCCGGTATCCTCATCACGCAGGGTAACCGCAGCCTGGGGCGCAAGAGCGTGGTGGAGTTCTCCTGGGTGCCGGGCGTGCCGGAGAAGGTCAAGACGGGCAGCTATTTCCACGTCAAATACGATCCGCAGGGGCGGGGCAAGACGGGTTCGGACGACGGCAGCAACCGGGGGCAGGCCATCTTCCACCGGCCCGCATCCAGCGGTCAGTACGCGCTGGTCGCCCACCTGGAGGCGCACCGCATCGGCCTGAACGACATCACGCGCGAGTACGCCATCGACGAGGCCGAGCGGCATAGGCGTCTGACCGCCGTGCTGCGGGCGCTGACGCAGACCTTCCTCCATCCCGGCGGCGCGATGCGGAACACCCAGAGTCCGCACCTGACCGACTTCCGGGGCGTCATCACGACCAGCGACCACAGCGTGCCCGCGCCGACCGTCAGCGCCCTGAACCCCGAGTTCGAGGCGCAGGTGGAGCAGATCGCGGGGGCGCTTTCCAGAATGAGCGGCCGACCCATCGGCGTACAGAACTTCGACTCCCTGGGCGCCTTTGCCGAGGCGATGAGCCGAACCCTGCCGTCATGACCTGGCTGGTGGCGACGTACGAGCCGACGGCCCTCTTCAGCCTCAAAGACTCGCAGGCGACGAGTGCCGCTGGGAAATCCCTGCTGGTGCCGAGTCCCTACGCGGTCAAGACGGCCCTGATCGACGTGGCCGTGAACTGGCAGGGGGTGGCCTTCGCTCAGGAGGTCTTCGGCTGGCTGCGGCGTCTCGCTGTGCGGAGCAGCCCGCCGCGGTGGGCCTGTGTGACGAATGCCTTTGTGAAAGTGCAGCGCCCACCCAAGAATGCCGAGCCGGGCAATCCCTTCAAGCCGACGGTGGCTTTCCGGGAATACATCCAGTTTCGCGGCGAGTTGCGCCTGGCGTTCGAGGTCTCCGGTTTGAAAGTCGACCAGCGGCAACTTCTCTCTGAACTCCTGATGCGGCTGAACATGCTGGGCAAACGGGGCGGCTTCATTCAGTGGCTGGACAGCGCGGAACTCTCCGAACTGGACGCTACCTTTGTTACCCATACGGGCGACCCGCGCACCACCCTCAGCGGGGCCGTGATGCACTATCTGGACGATTACGGCCCAAAGATGACCTGGGACAAGCTCAGCACCTTCACGGCAGAGAAGCCTGACCGCATGGTGGTTTCAGCCCTGGTGCCTTACCGGTTGGTGCGCTCCAGCAAGAGGTCCACGCTCTATCAGCGCACAGGGTGACTTACCCCAGGCCCAGATGCACCTTCAGCCTCCTGTCCAGTTCCGCCATCTGGGCCGCAGTCAAGCTGCCGAGGTAACGGCCGAAACGGGTGCGGTTCAGACCACGAATGTAGTTCAGTTGGACACGGCTGGCTTCCAGGAGGCCGCAGCTCCCGGCGGGCAGCATGACGTCGAATGGATATTCCCGACTGACGTTGCTGGTCACCGGCGCGACGACCAGGTGGGGCAGGGTGTCGTTGGCGATATCGTTGGTTAGAAGGACGGCGGGCCGGGTACGGGCAGGCTCACCGGGAACGCTGGGTTCAAAGTTGACCTGGTAGACATCGCCACGCCTCATTCCTGCTCCTGCATGGGGAGACCCAGCCACGCTTCGGCTTCGGTCTGGGCCTCCCGGTCCTGGGCGTAGTCGCGGGCGAATTGTTCGTATTCGGCCCTCAGTTCCTGCCGCCGCAAAGCGTGAGCGGCGGCCTCGACCGCGGCGCTGAATGACGGCAGGTTGTGGCGTTGTTGATAGTGCTCCAGAAAGGAGATGACCTGGGGGTCAAACACGACGTGCTTACGGTGGGCTTGACTCATGCACAAAGTCTTGCACACCATACGTGTGCTGATGGTGCGTCATCCGGTGACGCCTCCTCATGTCACGCTGGTCCCATGACTGGAGCCCCGCCACTCCCGATGCCCGACGAGCCGTACGTGAGCTGGGCGTACAGCGACGCGAGTATGCAGCCTTACGCCCGCCACGCGGTTCTCGCGGCGGTGTTGCCTGGGAAGAGCGTCGTGCAGGAGGCGCCGGTGACCTCGGTGGCCGAGGCGGAGCTGCTGGCCGCGGAACTCGCCGTGCTGCACGCGCCCGCCCACCTGCCGCTGCGGCTCCATGTGGACAGCGCGTTCGTGATCCACGCGCTCACCGGGCAGCATGGGCAGGGGGCCGCCTTCCTGGGCCTGGGCGAGCGCATTCTGGCCCTGGCCGGGGCGCGGGGAATCGAGCTGGAACTGGTGAAGGTCACCTCGGCGGAAAACCGCGCCCACTGGCCTGCCCTGTCCCGCTACCGCAGCCTGGAAGACCGGCCCCGCCGGGTGTACGACCTTCAGGTCAAGGGGCCGCTGGTGCGGGTGCGTGGGGACGGGGTGGAGTTTCGCCGCGTCTATGAGGCCCCGGCGGGTTTCTACGCCGTTTGCGACCTCGCGGAGCAGCTTCCGGCCGGTGTGATCGCCCTGGTCAGGGGCCTGATGCCGCTGGCCTGGGCCTACTGGCATAACCCGGGAACGGGGGGAGCCCGGGTCAGGAAGCGGGCCGAACAGGCCCTGAAGGTGCTGGCAGAGAAGAACAGCGATCTCCAGGTCTGGAAGGGGGACAGGCCCAGGTTTCAGAGCGTCACTGGATGACGCTTCCCCATGTCACCCTGCCCGCATGAACCTCATCATCTCGGAGCGGGGCACCTTCCTGGCCCTGCGGAGCGAGCGGCTGCAACTGCGGCACCCGGGGCAGGAGACGCGGGAGGTGGCCCTGCGCGACCTGGAGACCGTCACGGTGACGACCACCGCCTGCACCCTCAGCGCCGAGGCCATCCGCGCCTGCGCGAAATTCGGCGTGCAGATCGACCTGGTGGACGGGCTGGGCGCCCCCTACGCCAAGTTCAGCAGCCCGTTCCTGGTGGGCACCGTCAGCACCCGCCGCGCCCAGATGGGGGCCTACCTCACCCCGGCGGGCGTGGAGGTCGCCCGGCATGCCATCCGCGCCCGGCTGCGGAACCAGGCCAGCCTGCTCAAGTACTTCGGCAAGTACCGCAAGGAGGCCGATCCCGCCGCGTACGAGGCGATCCAGCGTGCCCTCCCCGGCCTGAGCGCGCTGGAGGCCGAGCTGGACGCGCGGCAGGGCGGGTGCATTGACGACCTGCGCGATGTGCTGCTGGGGATCGAGGGGCGCGGCGGCGTGATGTACTGGGGCGCGGTGGCGGCGCTGCTGCCCGCCGACCTCGCCTTTCCGGGCCGCCTGGGGCGCGGGGCGACCGACCCCACGAACATGACGCTGAACTACGGCTACGGCATCCTCTACGCGCGGGTGGCGGGGGTGCTGGCGACGGCGGGCCTGGAACCCTTCGCGGGCTTCCTGCACACCGACCGGCCCGGCAAACCCAGCCTGGTGCTGGACTTCGTGGAGGGTTTTCGCGCCGCCTGCGTGGACCGGCCCGTCCTCGCCCTGCTGGGCCGTGGCTGGCGGCCCGAGACCGACGAACACGGCAAGCTGACCCCGGAGACGCGCCGGCGGATCGCGACCGCCGTGAATGACCGTCTCGACACCCGCGACGTGGTGGGCGGCAAACGCTTCCGTCTCCAGAACATCATGGTGATGCAGGCCCGCCGCCTCGCGGGCTTCCTGCGCGGGGAGGGCGACTATCCCGTGTACGTCGCGAGTTGGTGAGCCGTGCCGAGACTGCTGCAAGACCCCCGCAAGGCCGGACAGCCCACCCTGGTGCTGTACGACGTGCAGGACGACAAACGCCGCGCGAAGGTGATGAACGCCTGCAAGGATTACGGCCTGGCCCGCTGGCAGTACAGCGCCTACCACGGGCGGTTGACGGGCGCGGCCCGCCGCGAACTGGAAACGCGGCTGGAAAAGGCTCTGGGGGACAGCCCCGGCCTGATCGCCGTCCTCCAACTCGAACAGTGGCAGATCGATGACGCCACCATCCTCCACCAGGAGGCGGAAGATGCCTGAGCCGCTGCTCATCACGCCCACCGAACTGCGGCAGCACCACTACTGCCCCCGCGTGGTCTTCTTCGAACGCTGCACGCCCGTCCGGCGGCGCGAAACCGTGCTGATGACCCACGGGCGCGAGAAGCATCAGACCGAACTGCTCCGGGAACGGCGGCGCACCCTTTCCCGTTACGACCTGGCCGAGGGCGAACGCCGCTACGACCTGCGGCTCACCAGCCCCGCGCTCGGCCTGACCGGCGAGCTGGACCTGCTGATCGTGGACGGCACGCTCGCCTTTCCGGTCGAGTTCAAGCACACCTCGCGCCCGCCCGACCCCGGCCACAAGCTGCAACTGTGCGCCTACGCCCTGCTGGTCGAGGCCGAACTGCACCTGAGCTGCCCCCACGGCTACTGGCACAGCAGCCGCACCCGCCAGACCCACACCATCCCCTTCGACACCCGGCTGCGAAACCGCACGCGGGCCGCCATCGAGACATTGCGCGGCTTCATCCTGGCCGAACGCTGCCCGCCGCCCACCCCTCAGGCGACCAAGTGCCTGGAATGCGAGCTGCGAAACTTCTGCGGGGATACGCTGTGACGCCGCAAGAGGCTGGCCTGCTTCCGGGCAGCGGTCATCTGCGAGCCGTGCAGGACGCGCGTTCGGGCAACTTGCGGGCGGTGGCTGACGTGGGGGCGCCGCCCGGAGGTGGAAACAGCGTGGGGAGCGGCCCGCAAATGGCGAGGACCACGGCCGGGGGTCGCGGTTTGCGAAGCCGCCCGATGAACTATGCTAAATGCCGCAGCCACCGCGCCGCGCGCCCCATGACAACAGAGATGACAAACGGCCCAGCCTCGCGAAATAAGCCGTTTCAATGATTTCCCCGAGCGATAGGGGACTGAAAGGCCCGCTTCCAGCGGGAGCGGGGAACGACCTGGTCGTGTTTCAATGATTTCCCCGAGCGATAGGGGACTGAAAGTTCTGCTCGTCCTCGACCTCGCCGCCGAACACGGCGTGTTTCAATGATTTCCCCGAGCGATAGGGGACTGAAAGTGGTGGAAGTCGCGCATCCCGCCCAACCACCACCAGTGTTTCAATGATTTCCCCGAGCGATAGGGGACTGAAAGCCGGCCCCCCGGCTGGGCGAGACGAAACACCAGCTCGTTTCAATGATTTCCCCGAGCGATAGGGGACTGAAAGGTAACATGGGTAGACTCAGGCAGGGGGGAGAGGAGTGGGTTTCAATGATTTCCCCGAGCGATAGGGGACTGAAAGTCGCCGAGACCGAGCGCGGCGCCGTGGTGCTGGCCGGTTTTCAATGATTTCCCCGAGCGATAGGGGACTGAAAGTGGCGCACCCTGCTCATCTCGCAGCTCGACCTCGAGGTTTCAATGATTTCCCCGAGCGATAGGGGACTGAAAGGCGACCCTCACCACCGTGGCGTCCGCGCCCCAGCATGTTTCAATGATTTCCCCGAGCGATAGGGGACTGAAAGCCCGGGGTGACGCGTGCGGCGAACAACGTGACGAGGTTTCAATGATTTCCCCGAGCGATAGGGGACTGAAATAGCGGGACGACCGAACGGCACACGGCACGGTGCGCGGTGGGGTGTCCGCGCGGCGGGGCGGGGGGTTTCAACGACTTCCCCGAACGTTAGGGGACTGAAAGTTTTTCTCGCCGATCAGGATGCGTTGCAGTTCGGCAGCGTTTCAACGACTTCCCCAAGCGATAGGGGATCAAAAGGGCGTTTGTGGCGGGTGAAACGGGCGTGTCCGCGTCGTTTCAACGGAGGTGACCGCTCATTCCTGACGTGCGCCACTCTCTGGACCGCGATTGGGAGGGGCGCGACCCGTGGGTGCAGTTCTCGTTGGGGGCTCAGCCTTCCGCGTTCGGGAAGCGCAGCAGCGCCGCCGCCTCCCCCGCATGTGTCCGCAGGACCACCGGTGACAGGGCCACACGCCGAAACGCCTCCACCAGCGGGTGGGCCGCCCCCCCCGGCGTCATGACGGCTCCGATGGTGCGCCACAGCGGCGTGGGGAGGGGCTGGACGCGGACGCCCGGAGGCAGCGGCGTCACCACGAGGCGCGAGAGGATGGTGAACCCGTGCCCCTCGGCGACCATGCCCAGGGCCACGGCGGGGTCGCGCAGCCGCACGGCGGGTTGTGGGGGGCGCGAGCAGTGGGCGATATGGGCGGCCAGGTGCGGGGCGCAGTCCTCGTCGCACACGATGTAGGCGGCGCGGTGCAGGTCCTCCCAGCCCCGCAGGGGGGGCGCGTCCGCCGCCCGGACGATCAGGTACTCGTCCGCGAAGAGGGGCCCCGTCACCAGGCCCGCCCGCATGGGCAGCCGCCCCAGCCCCAGGTGCGCCTCGCCCCCCGCGACCATCCGCTCGATGTCGTCGTGCTCACCGCTCGTGTCGTGGACGGCCACCCCCACGCCCGGGTACAGCTCCCCGAAACGGCGCAGGGCCGGGGTGACGAAGTGGCGCAGAACACTCCGGCACGAGGCGACGTGCAGGGTGCCGCTCAGGGCGGAGGAGCCCCGCGCCGCCAGCGCCATCGCTTGCAGGGCGTGGAAGGCGTGGCGTGCGTGTTCCAGGACACGCTCACCCCCGGGCGTGAGCCGGGCGCCATGCCGTCCCCGCTCGAAGAGGCACAGCCCCAGGGCGTCCTCCGCCGCGCGCACCGCGTGGCTCACCGTAGACTGCGCCACCCCCAGCCGCAGCGCCGCCTCCCCGAAGCTGCCCGCCTCCGCCACGCCGATCAGGGCCGAGAGCTGCGTGGCCGTCAGCGGCGGCAGGTCGGGCTTTCCTGGGGGCTTCACCGCCGCAGTCTATCGAGAACTTCGGTGGAAGGCCCCGGCAGCATCGGCCCGCCGCGTTGTCCCATGGCGGGCGGACCCGGATAATCGGGGGCACACTTCATCAATCCCAGGAAAGGACGCATGCGCCCAGCCCATCTCATTCCCGGCCTCCTCGCCCTCCTCGGCCTCGCCCACGCGGGCGGCTCGTCCAGCCCCACCGCCCTCGCCCCTCCACCCCTCGCCGCCCGCCCCGTGCGTGAGCTGCAACTCGCCGCCGCGCCGGACGGGTCGCTCGTCCTCGCCGTCATCGCGGACGAGGGCCGCTACAGCAGCGGGCGGGGCACCTTTACCGGCCGCCTCCTGACGGCCTGGCGCCTCACGAACGGAACCTGGCGACAACTCGGCCGCGTGCTGAACTACCGCCAGCCGCGCCCGCTGGCCGACCTGAATCTCGCCCTCGACGAGCGGGGCACGCCCGTGCTGGCCTGGAACGAGAACTACGGCGACAACAACGTGGTCGAGTTCCGCGCCTGGAAGGGCGGCGCGTGGACCGACTGGGGCACGCGGTATCTGGGCGAGGACGTGACCTACGCGGCCCGCACCCGTGCCCTGGCCGCCCGCGGCGGCGAACCCGTCCTCGCCTGGGGGGAGACGCTGCGGGACCCGCCCGGCAGCCGCCTCACCGTGCGGAGGTGGAACGGGCAGAGTTGGGGGCGTGGCCCGGCCTTCAACGACCTCCGCGCCTTCTCGCGCGCGCCCGCCCTGGCCCTCGACCCGGCGGGGCGGCCCACGGTCGCGTGGCTCCAGGGCGAGGTGCTGGCGAGCAATGTCCTCGCGGCGCGCTGGAATGGCGCGGCCTGGGAACCGCTCGGCGGGCCGCTGGGCCGCCGCCCGAATACCTACGTCGCCTCGACGCGCCTCGCCCTCGACACTCAGGCCCGGCCCATCGTCGCCTGGCTGGAGGACGTGAATGGGCAGGACACGCTGTTCGCCTCCCGCTGGACGGGAGCGCGCTGGGTGCCGCTGGGTGGGGCGGTGAGTTCGGGCCTCGCCTCCTCCCCGTCGCTCACGCTGGACCGGGGGGGAAACGCCGTGCTCGCCTGGGTGGAGGAGCGGGGAGGGGTGGGCCAGGTCCGGCTCGCCCGCTGGAACGGCTCGGCGTGGCGGGACTTCGGGGTCTTCAATGCGGACGCCCGGCGTGACGCCCGCTCGCCGTCGGTCACCGTGGAGACCTCGGGCAGGATCGTCCTGGCCTGGCGCGAGGACGTGGACGGCGTGTACAGGGTGGAACTGCGGCGCCTGACCCCGTGAGGTGGCGGGGGCACCCCCACCTTCCCCCTATAGGTTGACTTCCCCCGGCCCAAAGCCCTCTACCCTGTTCCCATGCTCGACCTCACCCAAGTGCTGCTCAGCGCGTCCTACCTGGGGATCTTCGCCATCGTCTTCGCAGAGACGGGGCTGCTGCTGGGCTTTTTTCTGCCGGGAGACAGCCTGCTGATCACGGCGGGCCTGCTGGCGCGGCACGGCAGCCTGCACCTGCCGGGCATCGTGATTGCCGTGGCGCTGGGCGCGATCATCGGGGCGAGCGTCGGCTACCTCATCGGCCACCGCTACGGCCCCGGCCTGTTCCGGCGGCAGGACAGCCGCCTCTTTCGCCCGGAGTACGTCACGCGCACCCAGGAATTTTTCGCGCGGTACGGGGGCTTGTCGCTGATCCTGGCGCGCTTCGTGCCGGTCGTGCGGACCGTTGCCCCGCCGATGGCGGGCGTGGGCCAGATGCCCTACCCCCGCTTCCTGACGTACAACATTGTCGGCGGGCTGCTGTGGGCCGTCAGTGTCCCCGTGCTGGGTTACTGGCTGGGCGGGCTGATCCCCAACCTCGACCGCTACATCCTGCTCGTGGTCGGCGCCGCCGTGGTCCTGAGCCTGATTCCCGTGGTGCTGGAGGTGCGGAAGCTGCGGGCCGGGCGGTCGTAGTTGGGCCGAGTTCCCGTTGGGTCAAAAGCAAACCTCCCGGCTCACGCGGTCCGGGAGGTTTGAAGGTTGGGCAGCTTCAACGCTGGCCGAAGTCCAGTGGGCCACCCATGATGACTGGCAGATTCGGCCGTGTAGGAAGCTGAAGGGGCTGCGCCGGAAGGGGAAGCTTATCCTTTGGCCTTGGAGCGTGAGGGCGAGTCACCGTTACCTGTCCCCAAATTCCTTGGCGCCACCATCAGGTTGAATCACTCCACGCTGACCGAAATCCTTGGGGCCAGCCAGGGGTTGTACCAGATTGTCGGGCTGGGTCACGCCACGTTGACCGTAATCCTTGGCCCCGCCAGCCTGTGCCCCCGTAAGTACCCCTAGGAGGACCACCAACAGCACCGTGCCTACTTTGCGTCCCGCGTTAACTTTCATATCGCTAACATAAAGGCCGAGACGTATAAGGATTGGGGGACCGTTCGTGAACGATATTGAGGGGCAATTCGAGGCCGGGCAATTCGGGGCCGTCGTCACGGCTCTGGCGGGAAACGCCAGTACGGCGCGCGAGCATGCGCTCCTCGGGATGTCCCTGCTCTACTGCGGACGGCTGGAGGAAGCGGAGCTGGCCCTGACCAAGGCCAGCCTGCTCGGCGAGCCCGAGGGGCAGGTGGAACTCGGCAATGCGCTGCGGCTCCTGGGCCGTTTTGACGAGGCGGCCACGCACCTGCAAGCTATTGCCCCCAATCTGACAGGGGAATTACAACTGCGCTGCCTGCGGTGGTGGGGCGTGGCGGAGTTCCAGGCCGGACAGACGCAGGAGGGCCTCAGGCGCGTGGAGCGGGCGTGGCACGGCTACGTAGCCATGGGGAACGAGGAATCGACCGCTCGCATCACGGTTTCACTGGCGCAGATGCACATGGCACTCGGCAATCACCGTCGTGCCCGGCTGTTGCTCTCCGAGGCGGTGGAGATCCTCCCCGTTCTCCCTGATCCCGCGCCGCGCCTGAGTGCGCTCAAGGCGCTGCTGGAACTCCAGGTCGCGCAAGGGGAATTCGCCCAGGCCCGCGAGACCTTGCAGTCGGCCAAACAAACCCTCGCCCAGGCGGATTCCCCCCGGTTGCGCGTATTGTTGCTCGGTGCGGAGGCCGAACTCCTGCGCCTGAGCGGTGACTACTCCGGCTACCTTTCCCTGCTCGAGGACCTGCGGCTGCGGGCGGAGGGGTTGCAGGACCACAACCTGCGGGTCTGGGCGATCTCGCGGCTGGCCGAACACCAGAGCCTGACCGGGCAGCACAGCCGGGCGCTGTACACCCTGCTGGGCTTCGAGCGCCCGCCCGCCGAGTGGCCCGCCGAGCTGTGGGCGACGAGCGGCGTGCTGGCCCGGCGCCGGGGTGACCCTGGGGGCGCGGCGACGGACCTGGAGCGCGCGGCGCAGATGCTGCGGGAGGCGGGCAATATCCCCGAACTCGTGCGCGTGCAGCTTCACCAGGCGGCGGCGACCCTGCAACTGCGGCAGGAGGAGGTGACGGCCGCCCTGCTCAAGGAGGCGCTGACGAACATGCTGCGGCTGCGCCAGCTCAGCGAGTTCCGCCCTGACCTGGAGGAGTTGCGCGAACTGCTGCACTACGCGGTGCTGGAGCCCGAGATCGCGCCCTACATGGAGCCGCTGCTGGACAACCTCGCCAACCTGGCCGGGGCGCCCCGGCTCCCCGAGGACGGCGTGGTCTCCGTGCAGGTCACGACGCTGGGCCGCACGTCGGTTCGCCAGGACGGCCAGGAGATCAAATTCACCTACGCGGGCACCGTGCCGCTCCTCGTGTATATCGCCCTGAGGCCGGGGCGCACGCGGGCGGAGATGCAGCTCGACCTCTTCCCGGAAAAGGACGCCAAGAGCGGGGCGGCGTACATGCGCCAGTGCCTCAAGGAGCTGCGCGACCGGCTGGGGCCGCAGATCGTGCGCTTCAAGGGGCCGCACCAGGCGCCGCGCTACTCGCTGGGCCGCGACGTGCATGTGGACCTGGACCTGCTGCACCTGCGCGAGGCCCTCTCGGGCGGCGAGGTGGCCCGCGCGCTGGCGCTCTACCGCGGCCCCTTCCTGCCCGAGCTGGAGGAGAGCGAGTGGGCGGCGCAGTTGCGCGACGAGGCCCTGCTGTCCCTCACCTTCGAGCTGCGCCGCCAGATCGACCGCTACCAGGCGGCGGGCGACTGCCGCCGGGTGGTGCTGCTCGCCAACCAGTACCTGCGGATCATCCCCTACGAGCCCGAGGTGCTGGAGGTCCGCCTGCGGGCGGCCGAGACCTTCGCCGCCCCCCAGGAGCTGGCGAGGTACACCGCCGACCTGCGCCGCATGTTCAATTAAGCCTGACCGCGCCGCGCCGCCCGCCTGAGGGGGAGGGGTGGCCCGCGCAGTCAGGCTGCAATCACGCGGGGGGCCGTACCCTCACCGCACGTCGCCGGAGGGCGGCGTCGGGAGGTCCACGACATGAACGAAGACGGCCACGTCCTTTGCCCGGCCGAGCATCAGCTCTACCTGCTGCGCGTCTGGTACGAACTCGACGGGGCGCGGCCCGTGTGGCGCGCCTCCATCCTGCTGCACGCTGACCCGCAGCGGCGGTACTTCGCCACGCCCGGCGCGCTCCTCCACTTTCTGGGTCAGCACCTCCAGAACGGTCAACCTGCGGGGGTGGGGGAGGGGAGAGGGGGGGCGCCGTGAGCAGAGGCCGTGCTGCCGCGCCGCGCCATCGGCCCGCGCCTGTCCTATGCTGGGCTCAACCATCCCCCTCATCCCCTCCGGGAGGCTGCATGTCCTTTCGCGTGCTGTATGCCCCGCACCCCCCGCAGTTCACCCTGGACCTCACCGCTGAGCAGTTTGCCCGCTGCGACGCGCGCTTCGCCGACCTGCGGGCGCTAAGGGCGCGCGGCGCGCTCGGCCTGGCCGTGCAGGACAGCGCGGACCTGCTGGGGGCCCACCTGATCCTGCGGGAGGGGGAGGGGGAGTGGCGCGGCACCCCCGGGGTCCTCGACGAGGGCGGCGCGGGCGGCCCGCCCCTGCCCTTCCGCGAGTGGAGTGAGGCCGAGCTGGAGCGCCGCCTCGGCATGGACCTGGGGCAGCCCCGGGTGCGGGAGGTGGATTCGGCCCGCCTGGGCGCGGAACTCCTCTCGTGGCCCGTGGGCACCGTGTACATCTTCCTGTCGGACGAGGGGGCACCCCACCCCGGCCTGGCTCGCCGCCTCAATCTCGCCAGCTTCTTCGACCGGCTGGAGGTCGAGTTCCTCGCGCGGGGCGGGTTTGAGGGCGTCGCCGCCGTGCGGGCCTGCCGCCTGACCGGGGACGGGACCCACGAGGTGCTGCGCGCCCATCCCCACCCCGTCTCCTGGGGAAAGGTGCCCTTCCCCGCGCCGTAGCGGCTCCGGCGCGTGCGGAACACAGGCCCAGTCCCGGCGCCATCGGCCCGCCATCCTCTCTCCCTCCTGCGGTGTGCCCCAGCGTTCAAGGACGCTGGGGCACACCGTGGACAGGACCAAGGCCGCGGGCGCCCTCATGCTCGCCAGCCTGCTCGCGCTCGGCGTCGGCCAGGCGGACACGCGCAAGCCCACCCCCTACACGATGACCGGCGTGGTCGTGAACTCGTCAGGCCAGCCGGTCGAGGGCGCCCGGATCTTTGCCGACAACACGCTGTACCACAACATGAACGCCACCGGGTACACGGACGCCAAGGGCCGCTCCACGGTCAAGCTGCCGAAGAACGAGATCGGCACTTGGGCGCCGGGCGCGTATGTGAACCGCAATTACCACAGTGTGACCTATGAGTTCCGGCTGTGCGACGACAATAACAAGGCCTTTGCCACTGCTGAGGGAGTCATTTGGAACTTCGTGTGGAGGCTGAGCGGCGAGCTGCCGGACGGGAACGGGTACCTGGGGGAGAAGGTGCTCGTGTACAGCGGCGAGGGCGTCGCCTACAACCAGAAGGTTGAGGTGACCCTGACGCCCGACGGTCCCTGGTGGAGGGCAGCCCTGGCAAACCCATCACCCGCACTGTGGAGGGCGGACGCATTGAGGACGTGCCGGTGAGCCGGTACCGGGCGACGGCCCGGCTGCTGCGGGCGGGCCAGACGCCGCTGCCTGTGCTGGTGAGCGTGGGGCAGGGCGGGAGCTACGCCCCCTCGGCGACCGCCGACTTCGAGAAGTCCTCCTCCGGCACCACGATGGAATTCACCGCCAAGGCGCCCTGAGGGGAGCGCGGTGCTGGCTCCTGCCACTCGCCAGCCATCCCCCCTTGTCTACCGTGGCGTCACGCTCGCCGAGAGCGAGGACACCTAGGAGACCACCATGAAGACGAAAGCCCCTCTGACCCTCGCCGCCCTCCTGCTCACTGCTCTGCTCGCCGCCTGTGGGGGCGGGACCCCTCCGTCCTCGGACGGGGGCACGGGCACCCCGCCCCCGACCAGCGGCGGGGGCACCGGGACCGGTTATTCGTCCGTGCCCACCGACCTCCAGGGCGACTGGCAGGCGGGCGAGGCCTCACCCATCGGCTACTACGACCCGAGCAGCGGCGCGTGGCAGGGTGCGACCGGCAGCAGCTTCATCCTCAAGCTGCGCGCGGACGGCACGTACTCGTACACCGGCCTGCTGGCGGTGGGGAGCGGCTCGTGCCAGAGCAAGATCTTGAGCACAGAGACGGGCCGGGTGACCTTTGGTGGCGACAAGATGACCTTCACGCCCACCGAGGGCGACGTGCAGTCCACGGTCTGCGGCGGCCCCGTCAAGCATGCCCCCGTCACCCCCTCGGTGCGCCGCTGGGCGCTGAGCGTGGATAACTACGGGAAGGAAGCCCTGTTCACTCAGCTTCAGGACGGTTCGGGCGCCCCGGATGCCTTCTACCGCACCGACCGGCCCGGCAAGACGTATCCCAAGATTGGCATTCGCGGCACCGTGACGGCGCCCGAGGGCCGCAGCGTGGCAGGCACCCTGGTGGTCGCCTGCTACGCCGAGGACCCCACCTGTCAGAGCCCGGCCACCAAGATTCAGCCGGTGCAGGGTGGCGGCACCTTCGCCTTCCCGGCCTTGGAGGACCGCCCCTATGTGCTGAGCGCCGTGCAGGACAACAACGGCAACGGCGTGGTGGACAGCGGCGACCTCGTGGACGTGTACAGCACCACGGACGCCCCCGGCGCCCGGCCCAGCGTCCGCCCCCCCAACGACGACACGCACCTCGATCTCGTTTCGGTCAAGTGATACGTATTCCGAGAATTTCCGTACCCTTACGGAAATTTTCCGAGCGGAGCGAGCAGGAAAAGATACGGGTTCCGCGCAGTGGAGGAGCATCCGGTGCCGTCCCGGATGATACGGAATGAAGCGGAATCCGTATGAGATGAACGGCCCCGTTTCTCAGGCCACCCGGCCGACCAGCCCCAAGGAGAACACCATGAATGTCCGCACCCTCGGCCTTCTCACCATGCTCTGCGCGCCCACCATGCTCATCGACGGCTTTCGCCACGGGATGCAGCGCACCCTCAACGGCGAGAACGACCTGCTGGGCAACCTGCTCTACATGGCCTTCGCGGTCGGCTGGTGGTGCGCGATGCTGGGCCTGAAGCGGCTGCACGCCACCGGGCGCGGCAAGCTCGGGCGGTTCATCGTCACCCTGCCGCTGGTCACGATCTTCCTGGCGATCCTGCAGAGTCCCCTCGACATTCTGCACTTCGACATGGGGAGCCCGCTGTACATGGTGACGGACCTCGCCTGGCCGCTGAGCATGGTCCTCACCTTCGTGGTGAGCGTGGCCGTGCTGTTCGCCCGCCAGCTGCCGCTGCCCCACCGCCTCGCGCCCCTGTTCTGCGGCATCTCGCTGCCGGTGGGCTTCGCCTACATGGCCTTTGCCCGGTTGCAGGACATGCCCATCGCCGAGTTCGGCTGGCACACGGCCATCGGCTGGTTCCTGCTCGGGCTCAGCCTGGTGGCCGCGCGCCCCCGCGAGGAGCGGCAGACGATCCTGGCCGCCGCCTGAAACAGAACCTACGGGAAGGGCGGGGAGGCGCGGATGAGCCCCCCGCCCTCCTTGATGTACCTCTCGGGGGATGGATGAGATCAGCCCGTGGGCCCCGAGCCGCCCCTCTGCCATCTGCCAGCCACTCACCCCGGCGTAGGGTCAGCGCATTCAAGCCGCACGACGCAGCGCGAAAGGAAAGCCTGATGAAGCACGCCCGCCTGTCCGCCCTGACCCTCCTCGCCCTCTCGCTCGTCGCCCCTGCCTGCGCGGTCGGGTCCGCCCCGGCAAAGCCCACCCCCTGGGTCATGACAGGAGTGGTGCGAAACGCGGCGGGCCAGCCACTGGCAGGAGTCGAGGTCGTCGCTGACAACACCGTGTACTACGACATGAACGTGGTCGGAAAGACGGACGCCCAGGGACGCTACCGCCTGGAACTGCCCCACGCCATCGGCACCTGGCGACCCTATGCGTCGATCCAGCGCCCGTGGGGCGATCAGGTCTTCAAGTTCACGGTCTACCCCGACGACGACTCCGCTTTCCAGGCACAGGTCGGGGCAGTGCGGAACTTCGTGTGGCGCCTCCAGGGCAAGTACGGGGACGGCGTGCTCGGCCAGAAGGTCAACGTCTACTCCGGCGACGAGAAGGTGGACATGAACACGCTCGAATTCACCTTCACTCCCGTCGGCCCCCTCATCGACGGCAGTACGGGGAAGCCCTTCACCCGCAGGGTCACCGGCAGCACCATCGGGGACGTGCCCGTGGGCCGCTACCGGGTTACCGCCACACACGCGCCGGACGGCAGGCGTGAGGCGCTGGAGGTGCGGGCCGAGGGGCAGGACGACTACGGCGCCTCGACCGTGGGCACGTTCCGCGAAACCCTGTACGGGATTCGAATGGAACTGTCCTCCCGCACGCCGCAGAAGTAGGACGGGCCAGGCGGCACCGACTCCAACACGGAGGGCACGGGGGAAGCGTCCTCGCCTCCCCCGTGCCTTTGGTGATGTTGCTGGTGGAGCGCCGGGTGTTCCCACCGCCCGTTAGCTGGGCTGCCCCCTCAGCCGTGGAAGTGGAAGCGCCGCGCCCCGTCTTTCGAGGTCAGGCGCACGACCTCCCGCAGCCCGACGGCCTCGTAGGCCGACCGTTGAGTCTCGGCTCCGCGCCGGGAGCCGTACACGACGCTCCCAAACCACCACGCCTCGGCCAGCCAGCGGCGCACGGCCTCCAGAAATTGCCGCTCGAACTCGGGGTCCGTGCCCCGGCGCAGCCAGTATTCCACCCGCACATCGGCCCGCGCGAGAGCCTCACGCTGGTCGGGGCTCGCGTCGTAGTTGTCGAGAAAGGGGGCCACCTCGCTGAGGTAGAGCGAGCCCAGCAGGGTCCGCTCGTCCGGCGTGAAAATGCTGAAGCCGTAGGCCTTGTCCCGGTCGTGTTCGCCGATGTGCATGTGAAGGTCTTCGAGGTTGGCCTCGGCGGTGAAGCTGTCCTCGGGCCACTCGGAATCGCTCCAGACGCGCAGCTCCTCTTTCGAGTCCATGACCGCCTCGTAGTCGAGGGCGTTGTCCTCCGGTCGCTGGCGACGCAGCGTGAAGAGAGGCCTGGTGAGCGAGTCGGGCACGGGGAGCCGGTCGGGGTTCAGGGTCATGGGATCAACCTGCCCGGCCCGGGATGATTGGCGCGTGGCACCACCCTGGGAGAGCGTCTGGCCGCTCATTCCAGGCGCCGCACCAGGGCCACGTGGTCTTCCCGGAACCCGGCGCGCTCGTAGAAGGCCCGTGCCCGGGTGTTGTCCCAGGACGTCTTCAGCATGATTTCAGCCGCACCCCTCGCCCTGGCCCAGGCCACGATGGCCTCCATTAGAAAGGTGCCGACGCCCTGGCCCTCCGCCTCCCCAGTCACCGCCAGATCCTTGACGAAGGCGCTCCTCTCTTTCGGGTTCCAGTACAGCAGGGTGAAGCCCAGCGGGCGGCCCTCCCCGTCCTGCGCGATGAGGACGGCTGAGCCCTCCTCCGGCTCGTGGAGCGCGCCGGTGAACAGGTCCTCGTAGTCCGCCGTGAGCGCGTCCCGGTCACGCCACGCTGGGGCCGTGACCGTGAGGCGGGGGGCCAGGCTGAGCATGAAGGGGAGATCGGCGGGGGTGGCTTCCCGCAGGGAGAGGTGCTGAGTCATGGGACGAGCATAGGGAACCAGGAATGGCGAGCGGGTGACAATCGATCATCCTCCGCCAGGCTCTGCCCTGCTTCACCCGGGTCAGGGGTGGAACGCCACCGGGCAGCACCTCACCCGGTGCCATCCGCCAGCCACCCACCCTTCCCTACGGTGTCCTCCGAACGAAGGAGGAACGATGACGAGAACGACGAACCTGAAAGGCGCGCTGGGGTTGGGGCTCCTGACCCTCTCGCTCATGAGCTGCGGCGGGGGCGCTCCGGGAACACCGGACACGGGCGGCGGCACCCCCGGCGGACAGTCCGGCAGTGCGGTGGTGGGACCGGGCGGCGGGACGCTCACCTCCGCCGACGGGCGGGTGCGGGTGACGATTCCGGCGGGGGCGCTGGGCAAGGACACCACCCTCTCGGTCCAGCCCATCACGGCCACGGCGCCGCACGCGCGGCTCGCCTATCGCCTGTCCCCAACGGATGTGACCCTCGCCAAGCCGGCGGAACTCAGCCTGAATTACGGAACAGCGGGGCTCGCCGCCGAGACCCCCTCGGTGGGGTCCGTGCTCGCCGTGCGGGACGGGAACGGCACATGGCAGGCGAACCTGGGCACGGTGCAGGACCGCGCGGCGCACACCCTCAAGATGAACCTGCGCGGCTTCGGGGACTTCGCGTGGGCGGAGGCCATCCGCCTGTCGCCGGAATCGGCCACCGTGGAGACGGGCGGCAGCGTTGGACTCGCCGTGAACCTCTGCGTGGACGACACGGCGTACGACCCGAACACACCGCTCGACCTGATGCTCGCGCCCCTGGTGGACACGTGCAGGCCGTCGCGGCTGGGACCGCTGGCGAATGGCTGGGCCGTGAACGGTCACCCGGGCGGGACCTTCGAGATCGGGACCGTCAAGAAGATCGACGGGACCGAGGCGCGCGGCCAGTACCTCGCGCCGCTCTCGGTGCCCACCCCGAACCCCGTCGCCGTCACCGTGAACTGGGGCAAGGGCGCGAGCGCCGTCACGCTCGTCTCCACCATCACCGTGAGGGACGACGAGCAGCCGCCCTGCACCCAGGAGAACGCCCCTGACCGCTGGGCGGGCACCACGACGGCGACCATGCTCGTGAACGGCCTGCACGAGACGATGAAGGCGAAGGTGGGCTTCGTGCGCGACCCCCTCGACCCCGCGCAGCCGGACCTCTGCACCTACCACGTCGAGAACGGCACGGTGACCTGGAGCCTGTCGGACACGGTGGGGGGCTGCACCTACAGCGCCGGTCCCGTCACGCTGCCCATCGCCCCGGAGGACGGCCAGCTCACCCTGGATACGGGCACGAGCCCCATCACCTACAGCGGGTCGGGGGGAACGAGCGGCCAGGCGACCGTCTCCGTGACCTGCCCGGACCGGTCCCTCTCCTACTCGACCGTCGTGGGCATCGGCGGCTGGCTGACCATCCCCGCCGACCGGACCTGGAACGTCTCGGCGGATGGCCGAAGCCTCGCGGGCGAGTACAGCCTGGGCGAGAACCGCTGGACCTGGGCATTCAGCCACGAGAAGTGAACCCCGAACCTCAAGGAGACAAGACTATGAACAAGACGACGAAGATGACCCTCGGCCTGCTGCTCGTGACCCTCTCGCTCGCCAGTTGCGGAGGGGGTTCCCCCGCCCCGGCCACCCTGCCCGACAATCCCGCAACCTTCACCGCGACGGCCACGAACAGCACCACGGCCCTGCTGAACTGGAGTGCCGTGTCGGGCGCCAGCAACTTCACCCTGGAGCGCAAGACGAACGGCGGGGCCTACGCGACGGTCGCCGCGAACCTGGGCGCGAACACGTACACGGACACGGCCCTCACGCCGAACACCTCGTACACCTACCGCCTGAAGGCCGTGAACTCCGCCGGGTCCAGCTCGGGCGTCGAGCGCACCGTCACCACCCCCGCGCCCGGCGACCCCGATTTCACCCTGAGCGCGCCGCGCTCAGTCACGATCCAGAGCGGGAAGAGCGGGACGGTGGACCTAACCATCACCCGCCCGCAGAATCCCGAGGGCACCGTCGCCCTGTCGCTGGAAGGGCCGGACGTGGGGAGTGGCGCGGGCAAGATCGCGGGTACTTTCGGCGGGGCGAACGGCACGACGCTCACCCTCAGCGTCGGGGCGGATGTTGCCGTCGGGCCCCACACCGTCACCGTGCGCGGCAAGAACGGCGCGGTCGAGAAAACTGCCCAGATCATCGTCAACGTCGAGCGGTGGCTCCTCGTGGACGACGACCGCTCCTCGAACAACTGGCCCGCGAACGACCCGAACAAGCCGGACTCGAATGCCGACACGTTCTCGCGGGCCGCGATGCAGGCGTCCGGCAAGACCTTCGAGGTCAAGGTGGTGCCCTACAGCGGCAGCGGCCAGGACAAGGACGAGCCGAACGGCCCGAGTGCGCAGGAACTGTCGCGCTACAGCGGCGTGATTTGGTACACGGGGGGCACCATCGTCCATCCCATCACCGACACCGACCGCGCCGAGCTGGCCGCGTTCCTGAACACGGCGAACCGCAAGCTGATCCTGCTCTCGCCCGGCTTCGTGCGCGACGGGGCGACGAACGGCGGGACGCTGGCCGCCCCGGGAACGGCGTACCAGCCCCTCGTGACGGGTCTGCTGGGCATCGACAAGGTGGCCTTCCCCGGTTCGGCGGCGTTCACCCTGACGGGCGAGGCGAACACGGTCATGGGCGGGATCACGGTGAACGTGGCGAGCTCCGTGCGCGGCTTCCTGCAACCCGGCGCGGGCGCCCAGGCTCTGCTGCGCGAGGGCACGAACGTCGTGGCGGCGGGCAAGGCGAACATCGGGGCCACCTCGACCTCCAGGGCGGTCCTCGGCGCCTTCAGCCTGGGGCACCTGGCGCAGGGCGACGCGGTGACGGTACTACAGAAATTGCTCCATTACTGAACGCCTTGAGCCGGCGGACAGGCGGGCGCGGGAGCTGGGCCTCCCGCCCGCTTCCCGGGAAGGCGGTGACCGGGAGCGAGGGTCATACGCATCCCCCGTACCGGCAACGGTTCGACCCGGGCCGAGTTGAACCGCTGCGGGAAGGACCGCTTGCCGAATCAGGCGTGATGAGAGAACTCTCCCACCATCCCCCAGCCATGCCCGGTCCCCCACCATCAGAGGGCAGGTCCAGTCGCGGCCGTGATGAGCCGTGAAAGGAGAAGGACATGGAAGAGGAAACGGGCGCACAGCTCATCGGGGTTGACGGGCGCGTGTATGTGCTGCGCGTGTGGTACGAGGGGCAGGCCCCAACCCAGCACTGGCGGGCCAGCCTGCGCGAGGGCACCCACGGCGAGCGGCGGCACTTCGCCAGCATCGACGACTGCATCGAACACCTGTACGGCGAACTCGTGCGGCGCTGAGGGCGGGCGTCCTGCCGGGGGCACTGCCGCGACACGCGGAAGGTGCCCCTCCCCTTTGGGCGCAGCACACGCCAGCGTCAGGATTGAATAGGGGAAGAAGCGAGGGCTCAGCCCGCCAGGGGCGTGGTCGCCGCCTGCGCCCGCTCGCGCAGGGGACGGGCCTCCTCCGGCTGCCCGGCCTCCTCAAAGGCCTCGGCGGCTTCGAGGTCGTACGCGGCGGCCTCCCCGAACCGGAAGGCGGCGCGCGCCTCCCCGGCGGCGCGGACAAACCACGGCGCGGCCTCGCGCGGGTCGCCGCCCTCGCGCCAGTGCCGGGCGACGCGGGCGGGCGGGGCGCGGTGCGCGGCGAGGGTCCGCGCGGCCGAGCGGTGCAGCAGTCGGCGCACCGCCCCCGGCAGCCCGGCCCGCACCGCCTCGGCGATCAGGTCGTGTTCGAACGCCGAGCCGCGCACGATCTGCGCCGCCTCCAGTTCCTCCCAGGCGGCGGCGGTCTCCAGCAGCGGCGCCCCGAGAACCTGCGCCACGAGGTCGAGGTCGAAGTCGCTGTCCAGAACTGCGGCGGCCCGGGCGGCGTGCAGCGCGGTCGGCGAGAGCCGGGACAGGCGCGAGGCGATCACGCCGCCTGCGGATTCGGGCAGCGGCAGGCGCGAGGCCCCCCCGGGCGCCCGTCTCGTGCAGGCTGCGCGCCGTCTCCAGCAGCAGCAGGGGATTCCCCCCGGTGAAGCGGGCCAGGTCGGAGGCCAGGTGGGCGCCGGGGGGCAGGTTGAGCCCCGCGACGAGTTCCTCGACCGCCTGCCCGTCCAGCGGCTCCAGCTCCACGAGGGCGACGAGCCCCGCCCCGACCATCGCTCCCAGCACGCCCTGCTGGTGGGGGGTCAGTTCCCCCTTGCGGAAGCAGTGGATGGTGCGGTAGGGCGCGCCCGGGTCACCCCAGCCCAGGTGCGCGAACACGAACGCGCCCGCCTCGATGCTCGCCCCGTCCATGAACTGCGTGTCGTCGAAGACCATGCGGCGCAGCCCCTGATCGATGGCGGCCCGCAGGGCCTCGGTCTTCGCCTGCCAGAAGCGCGTCTTCTGCGCCTCATCCGTGATGGGGGCGGGGGCAGGCCCGAGCTGCGGGAGGATGCGGGCGAGTTCCTCCCGCACCCAGCCGGGCAGCTCCAGGTCCGGGTAGGCTGCGAGAACCTGGCGGTAGGTGCGGGCGTGGGTGGCGTAGGGCAGCCCCCCGTCGCCCAGGCAGCCGCGGAAGCGCATCCCGCCCCCGTGCGCCTCCAGGAAGTCGAGGGCCAGCCGCGTCTTGCCCACCCCCGGCTCGCCGGTGAGGACGATCCCCTTGCCCGCCGCCCACGCCGCCTCCATCCGCGCCCAGGCCTCCTCGCGTCCCACGAGCGGGAGGCGCCCCACCCGCGGCGTGGGCGTGGCCTGTGCCGCGGGCCGGGCGGGCAGCGCCGCCCCGCGCCCGATGTCCCGCGCCAGGGCCTGCGTCTCGGGCAGCGGCGGGGTCCCGAACGCCCGGCGCAGGTCCTCGGCCCCCCGCTCGTACACGGCGCGCGCCCGCTCCACGTCGCCCAGCAGGTAGTGCAGCCGCATCTCGCGCCGCAGCGCGTCCTCGGAGGTGGGGTCGAGTTCGCGCAGGCGGCGTACCACGTCCAGGGCCTGGGCCCAGCGGCCCTGCTCCTCCAGCCGGGCGGCCTCGGCGCGCCAGGCGCCCGCGCGCTCGCCGTTCAGCCGCTCGCGCTGGGCCAGCAGCCAGTCGGTCAGCTCGGGCAACTCCGGCCAGGCGACGCCCTCCAGCAGCTCCCCGGAGCCCGGCGCGTCCCGCACGTCCACGGTGACCCCCGGTGCCAGGGCGAGCATGTCGCCCGCGACCACGAGGTCGGCCCCGAGCTGCCCCCGCATCCGGCGCAGCAGGTGGACGAGGTTGTTGCGCGCGCTCGCCTCCACCGTCTCGGGCCACAGCAACCCCGCGAGGTGGGTCCTGGGCACCTGGCCCTCCAGCCCGAGGTAGGCGAGGACCGCCAGCATCTTGCCCTCGCAGCGCCGGGCCCTCCCGTCCGGGGCACGCAGCCCGGGTTCGCCCAGCAGCGTGAGCCGCCATGTGAGGGGAACGTGTGACATACCTCAACGTAGCAGGGAACGCCCCCCGCGAAAGAAGGAATGAGGAACAAAGCGGGCGGCCTTCCCGCCTCACAGGGCCAGATGCCCCACCTCGGGCCGCCGGAGAACGGGCACGGTCACGTCCTTCCACCCGGCGGCCACGTCGCGGGTGTACTCGGCGTGGGTGCGGGGGGCCCGGCCCAGCAGCCACGCCGTCTGCCGCACCTGGGCCTCGTTCGTCCGCATGGCGAACCGTGCCAGCAGCCGGTAGGTCTTCTGGAAGTCGAGCGCCTTGCGGCCACCGTAGGCCTCCTCCAGCAGGCGGTCCGTGAGGTCGAGGTCCGGCGCGTAGCGGACGGGCCGGCCCAACGCCGCCGCCCAGTTCGCCGCCGTCGCCTCGCCGCCGAGGGACTCCGGGCCCACGAGCGCGTACGCCCCGGAGGGCACGCCCGGGTCCAGGAGCGCCCGCGCCGCCGCGTCGCCCACGTCCCGCGTGTCCACCCGCGAGATCAGCCGCAGCGGGAGCGGGTAGTGGCCCGACCGGATCTGCTCCAGGCAAAGCTCGTCGTTCTGGTAGTAGTTGCCGGGAATCAGCAGCACCGGATTCGTGCGTGAGGTGCGGACGCGCTCGGCGATCCGCATCTTGGGGCTGTAGTGGGGGAAGAGCAGGCGGTACAGCGTCCGCTGGAGCAGGCGGGACACGCGGCTGGCGCCGTCCGCGTGAACGCCCGCGAACACCAGCCGCACGCCCTCCCGCTCGCACGCGCGCACGAAGTTCCCCGCCATCCTCTCCTCGGCCTCGTCGTGCGGCGAGACGAAGAAGGCGGCCCGGACCCCGCGCAGCGCCCGCGCGACGGCCTGGGGGTCCTCCAGGGTGCCGCTCACCCGCTCCACGCTCTCCGGGAGGGCGGCCACCTTTCCGGGCGAGCGGACGAAGACCCGGACGGGTGCCCCCCGTTCCAGCAGGGCCCGCACGACCTCCCGGCCGATGGCCCCGGTGGCGCCCGCGACGAGGATGGGAAGTTCCGACCTGGCGAATGGTTGTGCCGTCATAGAGCCCTCCTGGCTTGCCCGGGGAAGGCTGCCGTTCGCCGCGAGTTCCGCGGCCCCTGCCCCCCGGGGTGCCCCCACCGTAGGGAGAGCCCCCTGATTGCACCGTGATCGGCCCGGTCGCCCGGTGCGGGCTGGGCGGCCGGGCCGCGCCTGCTAGGCCCCGCTCCCCACCCGTCCCGGCACGGCCTCCCGCGCGAGGCGGGCCGCCTGCTCGCCCTCGCGGTCTCCCGACTCCGCGTAGGCCCTGGCGGCGGAGGCGTAGAAGTCGGCGGCCTCGCCGGGGCGGAGGGTCTGCTCGGCGGCCTGGCCCGCCGCCATCAGCCAGGGGGCCGCCTGGCGGGGGTCGCCCGCCTCGATCCAGTGCCGGGCGACCCGCCCGGGATGGGCGGCGTGGCGGGCCAGCACCCGCGCGCTGGCCCGGTGCAGCAGCGTCCGCACGGTGGGCGACATGCCCGCGGTGACCGCCTCGCGCACGAGGTCGTGGCTGAAGCGCTCGCCGCTCACGATCTGGGCGCCCTCCAGCTCCTCCCAGGCGCTCGCCAGCTCGAACAGGCCCGTGCCCAGCACCTCGGCGAGCAGTTCCAGCGTGAAGCCGTCGCGCAGCACCGCCGCGCCCCGGGCCGCCTGGAGCGCCACCGGGGACAGACGGGCGAGCCGCTCGGCGACGAGGGGGGCCGCCCCGCCCGCCCGCGAGCGCAGCGCGTCGTCCACCGCGAACTCGCCGGTCTGGAACATGTGCCGCAGCGCCTCCAGCAGGAACTGCGGGTTGCCCCCCGTCAGGTCGTGCAGCTCACCCGGCAGGCTGGGCGAGGCCGCACCGGGCGCCACGTTCAGCTCGTCGAGCAGCGCCGCCACCGCCGGGCCGTCCAGGGGCTCAACGTCGATCCGCGCCGCGAGCCCGGCGGTCACGAGGCCGTCAATGTGCCGCTGGGTGCCCGGGGGCAACGTCCCCCGCCGGTAGATGATCACGTGCCGGGGCACCTCCCCCGGCGTCCCCATGGGAAAACTCTGCGTGAGGAAGAAGGCTCCCAGCTCGACGGTCGCCGGGTCGTAGTACTGCACGTCGTCGGTGATGACCGCCGCGAAGCCCGGCGCGGTGAGGCGCACGACCTCCAGGTGCGCCAGGAAGTAGTTCAGCCGGGTGGCCTCCGAGTCGATCGGGGCGGGCTCCTCCCCGCCCCGGAACTCCGGCAGCAGGCGTGACAGCTCGCGCCGGACCCACCCGGGCAGCTCGACGTGCGGGGCCGCGTTCAGCCGGGCGCGGATGTTGTGGGCCGCCGCCGCGAAGGGCACGTGTTCGGCGCCCGCGTGGCCGGGCAGGTACAGCGCGCGGCCCTTGCTGCCCACGAAGTCCTGGGCGAAGCGCGTCTTGCCCACCCCGGCGTCCCCCGTGACGTAGATCGTCTTGCCCGCCGCCCAGGCCGCCTCCATCTGTGCCCAGGCCCGCTCGCGCCCCACCAGGACGGGCGGGCGCAGCACCGCGAGCGGCAGGGTCCGCAGCGGCGCCTGGGCCGCGCCGTGCAGGGGCTCTCCCCGGTCGATCAGCCGGGCCAGGGCCTGGGTCTCCGCCTCGGGGGTCAGGCCCAGCTCGCGCTCCAGCCCCTCCTGGCACCGCTGGTACGCCCGCAGCGCCGCCGGGCGGTCCCCCGAGAGGTAGTGCAGCCGCATCACCCGCCGCCACGCCTCCTCCGAGAGGGGGTCGAGGTCCAGCAGGCGCCCGGCGGCCCGCAGCGCCTCCGCCCACTCCCCGCGCTCCTCGCTCCTCGTCGCCGCGCGGGCCAGGGCGGCCCGGCGCCGGGCGTCCAGCTCCTCCCGCCAGGCGGCGACCCAGTCGGCGAGGTCGGGCAGGTCGTCGAAGTCCAGGCTGCCCAGGAGTTCCCCGGCGGGCGCCGCCTCCCCGCCCTCTTCCAGCAGGTCCCGCACGTCCACCGTGACTCCGGGGATGAGGGCGAGCACGTCCCGCCCGCGCACGAGTTCCTCCCCGCACAGCCGGGTGAGGCGGCGCAGCAGGTGGACGAGGTTGTTGCGCGCGCCCGCCCCCGGCGTCCCGGGCCAGAGGAGCGCGGCCAGGCGCGACCGGGGCGCCGGTCCCTCCAGGGCCAGGTACGTGAGCAGGGCCAGCGTCTTGCGCTCGGGGCGCCACTCCCGGCCATCGGGCGCGACAAGTCGGGGCGTTCCCAGGACGAGAAGCTCCCATGGGGGTGGCGTGGACATGGAGAGCCCCAGGGTAGCAAATCGCCTCCCCCTGGGGCGTGGCGGATTCGGCCCCCCGGGCCAGCGCCGTTACTCGTCCCGGCCGTGAACCTGGGCGGGCGGGTGGGTGACCTCGACGGCGGTGAAGGGCTCCAGGATTTTGTAGTGGTGCTGCGCGCCCTCGGGGATCACCCACGAGTTGCCCGGTTCGAGCAGCAGCATCGACCCCTCGACGTGCAGTTCGGCCCGGCCCGCGATCACGTAGCCGATGGTCTCGTAGGGGCGGGCGTGGGGCTCGTCCCCCTCGCCCGGCTGCTCCTGCTCCCACAACCGCATCGCCATCGACTTGCCGCTGACCAGATACTTCTGGCCGAGCTTGCCCTTGGGAGAGTAGCGGGAGTCCACTTTCTGTGCGGTGGTATCGGCCATAGCCGCTCCAGTATCCACGACCACCCGCCCACCCGAAAAAGAGAAAACGGTCATGAAGCTCATCGCGGGCCGGGTGGGCTACCGGGGTCGAGGTGACGCCTGGCCGGAGCCGGCATACTTGCCCCGGCGGGGAGGGGAGAGGGAAAACAGGCCAGCATGGCCCGGCCCCGCCGCGGGTTTCAGGCGTTCGGCGGCCTCAGAAACGCTGGGCCATCCACCAGAACAGGGCCAGCGTGGCGAGCATCCCGGCGGGGGCCTCCCACAGCAGCAGGAAGGTCCGCCGCACGGCCCCCAGGCGCCAGGCCCGCACGGTCCCCACTCGCCTCTCCAGAAAGAGGAGGGAGAGGAACGTGTGCAGATAGCCCACCCCGACCGCCAGGAGCAGCGGCACCCACGCCTGGCGCGCATAGGCCCCGTCGCTGGCGAGGGCACCGGCGAGCAGCACACCGCTCAGACCCCCCGCCAGCCAACCCGCCGCCCGGATTCGCCGCCTGCCCGCCGTCTCCCGGGACTCCCCCACCTCGCACCCCCCGGCCGGAGCCGTCCCCGGGGTCAGGTGCCTGCGTCCTCCTGAGGGGAGTTCCGCCGGGGCCAGGGAGGGCGCCCGGCACCAACCCGTGGGTTGCCGGGTTATATGCAGACGGCGCGAAGTTGGATGTTCGGGACGCTGCGCCGGACCGGTCGGCGGCGCGGCAGGAGTGTCGCCCCTGATCCCCTCTGCAACGGCCAAGCCCGCTTCATGCTTCTTTCAACGCCTGGGCGTGCGGATGGGGGATGGTCTTGGGGTTGAGGCCGTGCGGACGGCCTTCACACGAATTCGCCGCCGGGAGGCCCACCATGACAGACCGTCAGGACGACGACGTTCAGCTTTCCGAGAGTGCGCCCGGGCAGGACGAGGCCCAGGGCGATTCCGCCGCAACGGCCCGCGCGGAGCAGGACGAGGCCCAGGACGACGGCCAGAATGGCCGCCCCTCGGACGATTCCGACCCCGGCCATAGCTGAATCCGGCCGAAGACCGCCCCGGGAAGGGTCTTTCCGGGGTCACCGTTCGCTGTGCCGGAAAGGACCCCTATGCTCAAGCGCTCCGCGCTTCCCGCCCTCCTCGCCCTGACGACGGCGCTCGGCCAGGGCCTGCCGCAATCCCCGGTTCAGCAAGGCCCGCGCCTGGAACTCGTCCATGCCTTTTACAACCAGATGCCGGTGGGCGTCACGGTGAACAGCCAGGGGCGCATCTTCGTGTCCTACCCGCGCTGGGAGGACATCGTGCCCTTCTCGGTCGCGGAGATCAAAAGCGGGCGCGAGGTGCCCTATCCCAACACCGACATCAACACCCTCAAGATCCCGAACAACTACGACTCCTTCGTGGGGGTGCAGGGCCTGCTGGTGGACGGCAAGGACCGGTTGTGGGTGCTGGACACCGGGACCATCAACCTCGGCCCCATCGTGGATCAGCGGGCGCCGAAGCTCGTGGGCATCGACACCCGCACGAACCGGGTGGTCAAGACCATCCGCTTCCCCGCGAACGTGGTGTTGAAGAACACCTACCTCAACGACCTGCGGATCGACCTGCGGTTCGGGCAGGACGGCGTCGCGTACATCACCGACTCGGGGGCGAAGTCGGGGGCCGGGATCATCGTGGTGGACCTCGCCTCGGGGCGGAGCTGGCGCAAGCTGACCGGGGACGCGACGGTGAAGCCCGTGCCGGGGTTCGTCTCCTTTGCCGACGGGAGGGCGCTGCTGGAACGGCCGCAGGGGGGACCTGCCCAGTATCTCTCCTTCGGGGCCGACTCCATCGCCATCAGCCCGAAGGGCGACGACCTGTATTACGCGCCGACCGCCTCGCGCCGCCTGTACGCGGTGCCCACCGCCGCGCTGCGGGACGAGAACCTGAGTGGCGCCGAGGTGAAGCGGCAGGTGCGCGACCTGGGGGAAAAGGGCGTGTCGGACGGCATGGCGGAGGACACCGCCGGGCGCCTCTACACGACCAACCACGAGCAAAACGCGATCATCCGCAGGCTGCCCAACAACGACTTAGAGACGGTGGTGCGTGACCCCCGCCTCATCTGGCCCGACACCCTCGCCATCCGGGGCGGCTACCTGTACATCCTGAGCAACCAGCTCAACCGCCAGGGGCGCTACCACTACGGCATCGACCAGCGGGTCAGGCCCTACGCCCTGTTCCGGGTGAAGGTGGACGCGCAGCCCGTGATTCTGCGTTAGGCCCCCGCGAGACAGGAGGAGCGTATGAAAGCAGTGGTCTGGCACGGTATAGGCGACATTCGGCTCGACGACGTTCCCGAACCCCGCATCGAGCAGCCGACGGACGCCACCGTGCGCCTGACGGCCAGCGCGATCTGCGGCACCGACCTGCACTTCGTACGGGGAACGGGCGGTGAGATGGTCCCCGGCACCATCCTGGGGCACGAAGGGGTGGGGATCGTCGAGGAGGTCGGCCCCGATGTCCGCAACTTCCGCCCCGGTGACCGGGTGGTCATCCCCTCCACCATCGCCTGCGGGTACTGCTCGTACTGCCGCGCGGGCTATTACGCCCAGTGCGACACTGCCAACCCCCACGGCCCCCTGGCGGGCACGGCCTTTTACGGCGGCCCCAAGATGAGTGGCCCCTTCCAGGGTCTGCAGGCCGAAAAGGCGCGCATCCCCTTTGCCGCAACCAACCTCGTGAAGGTTCCGGACTCCGTGACGGACCAGCAGGCGATCCTGGTCTCCGACATCTTCCCCACCGGCTACTTCGGGGCCGACCTCGCCGACATCAAGCCCGGCCACACCGTCGCCGTGTTCGGCTGCGGGCCGGTGGGGCAGTTCACGATCACCTCGGCCAAGCTGATGGGGGCGGGAAGGGTTTTCGCCATCGACCGCATCCCCTCCCGGCTCGACACCGCGCGGTACCAGGGCGCCGAGACGATCAACTTCGACGAGGAGGACCCGGTGGAGGCCCTGCGGCGGCTGACGGGCGGGATTGGGGTGGACTGCGCCATCGACGTGGTGGGGGTGGACGCCAAGCACGCCGACCACGGCCCGGCGGCGGCGCAGGCCCGGCAGGAGGAGGGGCAGTTCGAGCAGGAAGTCCAGCAGGTGGCCCCGCAGGGCACCGCCTGGAACGCGGGCAACGCGCCCAGCCAGGCGCTGGAGTGGGCGGTGCAGGGGCTCGCCAAGGCGGGGACGCTGAGCATCATCGGCGTGTACCCGCAGACCATGCAGAGCTTTCCCATCGGCATGGCGATGAACAAGAACCTGACGATCCGGATGGGCAACTGCAACCACCGCAAGTACATCCCGGACCTGCTCGACCTGATCCAGAGCGGCGCGCTCGACCCCGAGAAACTGCTCTCCCAGGTCGAGGAGATGCACACGGCGGTTGAGGCTTACCACGCCTTCGACGAGCGGCAGCCCGGCTGGCTGAAGGTCGAACTCGTGCCGGGCATGTAGATCACGGCCTGTTCGAACATCGTCCCGGGCGCCAGAGGAATTTTTCGGCGCCCGGACGTTATTTGCAGAAAAAGCTCTCCCCCCTTGAGGGCGGAGGCTGGGACTGGGACAGCTCCGCAGGAGAGGGGGCTGAGCGGGCACGGCATCAGAGGCTGGCCCGAATGTCCAGGCCCCCTCTCCCCGAGCCTCCCCCGCAAGGGGAGAGGGAGAAAAACCGCGTTCCCATCGCGCCTTTCCCGCTTACAGGTGGTCCAGCCGCCCGCCGTCCACCACCAGCCCGGTGCCCTGGATGAAGGCCGCGTCCTCCGAGGCGAGAAAGGCGATGGCCGCCGCGAGGTCCTGGGCTTTCCCCACGTCGGCGGGGTTGATCTTCTCCACGCCGCTTTTCACGTTGGGGTTGTCCCACAGCATGGGGGTGTCCACCGCGCCCGGCAGCACCGCGTTGACGCGCAGACCGCGCGGCCTGCCCTCGATGGCGGCGCTGCGGGTCAGCGAGAGCAGGGCCGCCTTCGCCGCCGCGTAGGGCGCGACCAGAGGCTCGGTCTCGCGGGCGTGGATGCTGGAGACGTTGACGACCGAGCTGCCCGGTTTCATGTGCAGAAAGCCCTGCTGGATGAAGAGAAAGGCGCCCAGGAGGTCCACCCCCAGCACCCGGTTCCAGTCGTCCAGCGTCAGCTCGGGCAGCGGCTTGAAGGTCATCAGGCCCGCGTTGTTCACGATCACGTCGAGGGTGCCGAAGCGGGCGAGCGTCTGAGCCACGCAGCCCTGCACCTGGTCAGGTTTGGACACGTCGCAGGGCAGGCCCAGCGCGTCCGGGGCCCCGGCGGCCTTCATCTCCTCAGCGGCCTTCTGCGCCTCGTTGCCGTGCAGGTCGGCGATCACGACCCGGGCGCCCTCCTGGGCGAAACGGGTGGCGGTGGCGAGGCCGATGCCGCTCGCCGCGCCGGTCACGATCACGGTCTTGTTCTGGAAGCGCATCTTCAGGTCCCTTTCGAGGAGGCGGGGTCGGAGGGGGCTGCCCGGTAGCGGTTCTCGCGCTCACGGGCATTGTTCTCCACCCGGCGCAGCACGGGTTCCTGCTGCTGGCTGGGTGGAAAGATCGGCAGCGACAGGACGACGCTCTGGGTGGGCAGCACGTCGCGCCACTGGGCGATGAGTTCCTTGTACGCTGCCCCCACCGGGCGGATGTTGCGGTCCAGGTCGTACAGACCGAGCGGGTTGACGTGGCCGTTGTTCTCGCGCAGGGCGGAGTCCCAGTCCACCTGATCGGTGAGCGAGTACCAGGTGAAGCCCACGATGGGCAGGCCGTCGTTGCGCACCCGCAGCACGTTCGCCCACTCCTTGCGCAGCCACCTCACCGCCTCGTCGCCGCCCGGCCCCTGGTTGAAGTTCGTCTCGGTGTGCATGATGGGCAGGCCGTAGCGGTTGTAATACTGGGTGGTGATCACCGAGTACCCGAAGATCTCGCCGCTCGCCTCCGTCCTGCCGTCGGGGTGGACGAGGTGTTCGTTCGTCACGTAGTAGTCGTTCCCCATGATGCAGTGGTGCTTGCGGGTCTCGTTCAGGAAGAAGTGGTATTCCGCGCGGGTCATGCCGTGGTCGAGCAGGTACTCGTACATCTCGGAGGACACCTGGTGCCCGTAGTTCAGGTCCAGGCTCAGGAAGCGCACCGCGTTCAGGATCTCCGCCGGGCGGATGGCGGCGGGGTTCTCGGCGTGGAAGTACTCGCTGGACTCGCTCTGGATGAAGATGGCGTCGGCGCGCACCGCCAGAATGGCGCGCATGGCGAGGACGTTCGCCTTCACGATGTGCTTGAGGGCGGTGACGAAGGCCGTGTCCGTCGTCATCTGCTCGTTCCACCAGCCGTACTTCGCCGAGAAGAGCGCAGTGATGTACATCTCGTTGATCGGCGTGTAGAGCTGCACCCAGGGATACCGCAGGGCGAAGGCCCGCGCGTAGCGCGCGAACTGCCCCGGGAAGTCGGGGTTCTGGAAGTTCCCGATCCAGTCCGGCACCCCGAAGTGGCACAGGTCGGTGATGGGGGTGATGTCCCGGCGCCGCAGCTCGGCGTACGTCTCGTCCGCGAAGCCCCAGTCGTAGCGGTCGGGGCCGAGCCAGGTGTTGTGCAGCGGCGGGCCGTAGCGCAGGTACTCGATCCCGAGTTCCCGCACGAGGTCGAAGTCCTTGCGCCACAGGTCGTAGTGGCGGCACTTCTCCATCTCGTCCATGCGGACCCGGCCACCCTGGATGGTGGGGTACGAGTTCTCGATGCCGGTGGCGAACATGAAATAGATCAAGTCGGGACCTCCGCAGGGGATACCGGAGTGTAGGCGCGGCTGTGGGAGGAGGGCATGCCTAACCCTGCCCCCCCGTCCTCCGGGCGAGGGCGACGAGGCCCAGCAGCCCGATCAGGTAACTCAGCAGCACCGGGAGGGGCCGCCGCCCCCACCCCAGCCGCCCGGGTACAAGGTGGTCGAGCGCCCCGTGCGGCAGGCCGAACAGGACCACGCTCAGCAGCAGCGGCACGAAGGCGTACTGCGAGAGCCACCCCGGGGCGAGGTTCCATGCGAGGAGCAGCCCGGCCACCGCCCCCCACGGCAGCGCGACGAGGGGCCGGGGAACAGGCCAGGACGGGCGGGCGGCGGGCAGGCGGGCGGGGGCGGCGTCCACACCGCGCATTCTCGGGGGATCACGCCGGGCGGCGCTTCTCCAGGATGGGGGGTCGGCCGTGGGGAACTTCATCGCCGGGCTCAGGCTGCCCCGAGGTGTTCCTCGCGCGGGGCGTGGCGCCGCTCGTACACGGTCGCTGCCGCCCAGAAGGCCACGGTGGCGATCCCGATCTTGTTGACGATGTCGGCGAGCGAGAAGGCGATGTGGACCCAATTGAGGTTCACGTTCTAGAACAGCACGGGCACCAGGTAGCCCAGCGGATAGACGCCCCAGGTCGTGACGAGCGCCAGCAGTCGCGTCCTGAACGAGTGGTCCTCCTCGCGGGTGGCGGCGCGCTGGTACGTCCGAAACTGGGTCCACATGATGGACACGACGGTCAGGTACCCCACCGTCGAGATGGTGCCCCACAGCAGGCGCGGCCCCGCCAGGATGACGCCCCCGTCACTGATCTGGTTGTTGCCGATATAGCCCGTAAAGATCATGAACAGGTCGGCCAGGATCAGCAGGGTGACGGGCCGCAGGATGTGGCGCGTTCTCAGCCGCAGCCCGAGCAGCCTGGCGAGCAGCAGCAGCGGGGTGGTGACCGTCCAGTCCATGTAGCGCTACTGCCCGGTGGCGACGTAGGCCTCGCGGGTGATGTTCAGCCGCTCGGCGGGGTTGCCCACCCGCGCGATGGTCTCCAGGTAATAGCGGTAGTTGTCCTGGATGACGAAGTACGACAGCCCCGCGATCAGGCAGATGATGGCGTGCAGCACCATCGCCGCGCGGTGCTCCTGGACGACCCGGTTCTGGGTGGTCAGGAAGTGCACGAGGCCCGCGAAAAAGGCGAACATCGTGACGACCATCACGTAGTAGGTCACCTGCGCGAGCAGGCCGACTTCCCCACCCGTCGGCACGAAACGTCCAGAGAGGTCCGTAGCTTTCCTCCATGCCCCGGGGGCAGTGAGCAACTGGGCGTTAGCGGAGCAGCCCGGGGTTGAAGGCCTGAACCTCGCCCTGGCGCAGCAGTTCGGCGATCAGGCGGTCGGCATGGTCCCGCGAGTCAGGCCCGCTGTAGCTGCGGACCACGTGCTTGTCGCCCGTGACGGTGGTGGCCTGCACCTCGTGCCGGAGCTGGTCGAGGACCCCCGACATCTCCACGTCCAGACTCACGATGTGGTGAAAGGCAAGCATCTGCCCGCTCGGCGTGTGAATAAAATACGGCCTCATGTCGGACTCCCTTCGGGCATGAAGGTTCTGGGCTGTCTCTCCTGACAAGGGCTCCTTTCCGGGGTAGTCAGGTGGCCACCGGGTCCACGTCATGTCGTCATACGACATATCGGGGGAGGAAGTCGCTTGGCCGGTCTTTACGGGGCCGCCAGAAAACGTTTAGCCGTCCTGGGGGCATGGGCGCGCTGGCCGTCGAGGAGGGCCTCTCGCCTGAGGTTCTCCCGGGGAGTGGGGCTCGCCTGCGCCGCTGGGCCCCCTCGGCGCCGGTCCGCCCCAAAGAGAAGGGCCGGGAGGATTCGTCCCCCCGGCCCCTCGCGGACGCGCCGCTCAGTACAGCTCGTCAGCGAACTTGTCCAGCTCGTCCAGGTAAGCGCCCAGCCACGCCACGAAGTTCGCCTTCGTGTAGCTCCCCGTGAGCATGTACGAGGCGTCGAGGTATACGCCGTCCTTGTCCTCATACGCCTGGCTGTACCACTGCGAGTTCCAGCTCGCCAGCTTCCCCGCGAGCCCGCTCTTGTCCTTGGGGAACTCGAAGCCGTTGCTGGCGGTGACGCGGGTACACAGCCCGTTCTTGCACCCGCTGAAGTAGAGGTACACGCTGTCGCCGTTCGCCTTGAGGACGATGGACGGCTGGGTCTTGTCGTCGCCGGGCCGGAGTTCGGGCTTGTAGCCCTCGTCGCCCAGCACCTTGACCAGCGAGGCGGGTTTGGCGTCGATGACCTCGGCGGTCGCGGCGTGGGCCGGGGCCAGGGCGCTGAGCGAGAAGGCGGCGAGGGACAGCGGAAGGAGGCTTCTCTTCATGCCCGCAGTGTGCCGGACAGAGGATGACTGGGGGATGACGCGGCCCGAAGTCCCCCAACGGGGGGTAGGGATCACCCCGGACGGCCCGGGGTTGACCCGCTCCGCACTCACCCCCTGGCCCATCGGCCCCTTCGATCGGGGGCCGCCCTTTCATGCGCTCCGTGCGTTGTCCGGGGCTGGCGCGGGCCGCACAATATGGCCACCCCGCGCCACTCCCCCAGCCGCGTTCCCGGCGCGGCGAGAAAGGTCCCATGCCCAGAGCCCTGCTGCCTCCCCTCTTCCTGCTCGGCCTCGCCCTGGCCGGGGGAACTGACCCCGCCCGGACGCTCACTCCTCCCGCGCTCGACCCCGCCCGGCCCGTCCGGGACCTGCGCCTCGCCGCCGACCGGGGCGGACATCTGGTCCTCGCCGTGATCGCGGACTCCGGCCAGGCCACGAGCGGCCGGGGCACCTTCACCGCGCGCACCGTCACGGCCTGGGAGTGGACGGCGGACACCTGGAGGGCGCTCGGCGGCGTCCTCAACTACGACCAGCCGCGCCCGGCGGCCAACCTCAACCTGGCGCTCGACGCCGGGGGCACCCCCGTCCTGGCCTGGAACGAGAACTCCGGCGACAACGACGTGGTGGTGTTCCGCGCCTGGCAGGGTGGCGCCTGGACCGACTGGCGGGCGCGCTACCTGGGCATCAGCTCCCCCCAGGCGGCCAAGACGCGGGCCGTGGCGGCGTGGCAGGGTGACCCCGTGCTGGTCTGGGGCGAGAACCCGCGCCAGGGCCCCGGAACGGTCCTGACCCTGCGGCGCTGGCGGGACGGCGGTTGGGAGAGGAGCGCCCCGCTGAACACCCCGGGAACGTACGGGCGCCAGCCCGCCCTCGCGCTGGGTGCCCGGGGTGAGGTCACCGCCGCGTGGCTGGAGGGGGACGTGGACGCGAGCCAGGTCGTCGTGGCGCGCCAGGCCGGGGCGGGCTGGCAGCGGGTGGGCGAACCGCTGGCCCGCCGGGGCCCAACGTATGTCGCCTCCCCGCGCCTCGCCCTGGACACGCGGGGGACCCCGACGGTGGCGTGGCTGGAGGACGTGGACGGGCGCGACACCCTGTTCGTCTCCCGCTGGACGGGGGGACGTTGGGCCGCGCTCGGGGGGGCGCTGAGCAGCGGCTTCGCCTCGGCGCCCTCGCTCGCCCTGGGTCCCGCTGGCCGCCCGGTCCTCGCCTGGGTGGAGGAGCGCGGGGGGGTGGGGCAGGTCCACCTCGCGCGCTGGACGGGCGCGGCCTGGCAGACGTTCGGGACGGTGAACCGGGACCCGGCGAGGGACGCGCGGTCGCCCTCGGTCGCGGTGGACTCCTCCGGGAACGTGGTCCTCGCGTGGCGGGAGGACCGGGGGGGGAGGTACGGGGTGGAGCTGCGCCGCTTCACGCCCTGACGAGGGTATGCCGAAAGTCGGCGCCCCGGGGGAGTGATGTGCCCCCTACCGCTGCCGCACGGGCAGGGGCTCGCGGGTGAGCCGCACCTGCCCGCCGCCCAGCGGCTGCCCGTTCGCGGCGAGGCCCTGGAAGCGGCCCGTATAGGTGTTCCGCGGCCCTCCCCGCACAGGCGACCACGCACGCTGGGAGGCGCTGTTCGCGCGCCATGTGGGGATGCCCCCCGCCGTGCGCCACCGCCTCTTCGGCTGGGACGTTCCCGCACGGGGCAAGTTCCTATCCAGGAGTTCCTCGACGCGGGCTACCACCTGGAGGAGAACGTGGTGGTGCGCGCCGGGCGGCTGCACCCACCGCCCCACCCCAACGAACGCGCCGAGTACCGTGCCAGCACACCATCACGCCGGGGCCGGGTCGGGGGTTCAAGGTCAAGAGGCGTCGTAGCGGTGGATGAAGAGCCCGGGGCGGGTGTCCAGGTTGGCTTGTGTGCGGCGGCAGGAGAGCCTTTTGGGCACCAGGTGATGGGGCATGGAACCGCCCCATATGCTGGATCCCGCCGAGGCGGTGAAGGGCACCAAAGCTCCCGCCCCGGGAAAGGGACAGGCCGTCTGTCATACAGCCGGTATCCAGGGAGGGGGTGAGCAGGCTCTCCCAGGGTCCGAACGCGCCCAGCGCGTCTGGCTGGCCCACGAAACACCCGGCGGTGCATCGGGAGGTCCGGTCCATTGCCAGCCAGAGAGGGCGGTCGTGCCGACCCACAAAGGGGCAGAACTCGGCGCACTCCAGCACCAGCGGCGGTGGAATGCGCCCCTTTTGTTGGTGGGGGCTCGGGGAGTTGAAGGCTGTGTGGCACAACCTTGTTCAACTTCAGCAGGGGACGGCGCAACCACGACCGGGCGCCCCCCGGTCACCCGGCGCCTCCCCAGGAGGGCGATGCGCTGGCCGAGCAACCGGTCCACCAACGCTTCCGTTTCCGGGGGCCTCCGGCGCCAGGTGGGGTCGAGCGTGAACGGCCAGCCGCAGACTCGGCACAGGTCACGTGGTGCCCCGGTGTGGGCGTGACTGGTTTTGACGGTGTAAATGCCACCGCACGAGGACGTGCACAACGCCCTGAAGTTCACCCGCACGCGGCCCCAGGCCCGGCTGCGGGTCCTCGTGCAGGAGGCCGGGGCCGAGTACCACATCGGGGTGGAAGACAACGGGGTGGGCTTCAACCAGCGCCAGAAGGACAAGGTCTTCGAGCTGTTCGGGCGACTGCACCCTTCCGGGGTGTATGAGGGAACGGGCATCGGTCTCGCCCTGGTCCGGCGGCTGTGCGAGCGCTTCGGGGGCCGGGCCTGGGGTGAGGGGAGGGTAGACCAGGGGGCGACCTTGTAGTTCGCCTGGCCCAAGGTTCCGGCAGTGAAATGACTCCGGCGGTTAGACCTGGCCGCGGTCCTTTCCGCCGCTACCACCCGGGTTTGTCCTGCCGGAAGAGGGCTTCGAGTTCATTCACCGCCTCGTCCCGGGGGAAGGCCAGGACGACCTTGCCGCTCATGCGTTGCGCTTCCGCCCAGGCCCATCCCCCATGCCGGGCCAGGATGCGCCGCACCTGCACCAGGCCGCTTCCCGGGAGCACCGGCACCGCCTGGTCCGTCCGCACCGCGAGGTCGAAGAGCGTCGCCGCCTCCTCCCCGGTCAGGCCGAGGCCATTGTCCTCCACCGTGACCTGCACCTCCCCCTCGACGTCCTGGCTGCTCACCGTCACGTACCGCGCCCCCCGCGACTCGCTCAGCGTGAACGTCATCAGCACCTCCAGGGCCTGGCGCAGCAGCGCCCGGTCCCCCCGCACGATGGGGAGGGGGTTGATCAGCCAGTACACCTGGGCGCCCCGCGGCGTGGCGGAGACCTCAGCCCGCACCTCCTCGAACAGTTCGCCCAGCGGCAGCAGGTCCTTCGTCACGTCCTGCCCCTCCAGCCGGGCGAGTTGCCGCAGGTCCTGGGCGACCCCCCTGAGCCGCGTCACCTCGTCGTGCAGCGCCGCCGGATCATAGGGCGAGAGGCCGTCCAGGGCCTCCGGGTCAACGGGCCGTCCGGGGTCGAGCAGGTGGCCCAGCCGCCGGGCCGGGGCTTCCAGGTTGTGGGCGGTGCGGGTGATCACGTTGCCCAGTTCGGCATTCAGGTCCGCCAGGCGGCGGGTGCGCTCGGCCACCCGCGCCTCCAGATCCGCGTTCAGCGCCCGCAGGTGGTGGATGTCGGTGGCCGCGCCGTACACCCGGACCACCTCCCCGCGTTCGTCCCGGACCGGGAAGGTGTTGACCACGAACCAGCGGTACTCCCCGTCATGGCGGCGGATGCGGTGCTCCTGACGCAGCGGCTGGTTCGCCCGCACGCCCTGCCGGTACTGCTGCGACGATCCTTCGCGGTCTTCCGGGTGGACGGCGTCCGTCCAGCCCCAGCCGGTGGCCTGCTCGAAGGTCTGCCCCGTGTATTCCAACCAGCGCTGGTTGTACCAGGTGGTGAAGCCGTCCGGCAGGCTTTCCCACAGCAGGTCGGGCACGAGGTTGGCGACGGCGCGGAAGCGCGTTTCCGAGGCTTGGAGGGCGGCCTCGGCCCGTTTGCGCTCGGTGATGTCATAGGACACGGCCAGGGCCGCAGAGATGCGCCCCGCCGCGTTCCTGAGCGGCACACCCCGGGTGATGAACGTGCGGCCGTGCGCCGTGTGCTCGTAGTCGAAGCCCTCGCCCGCGAGCGCCTGACGGTACAGCGCCTCGTACCCGGGGGCGAGCTCTGGCCCCATGGTCTGCGCAACGGTGCGGCCCACGAGGTCTTCGGGGGTCAAGCCAACGGCGGCCAACGCTTCACCCTGCGCCAGCACGTACCGCAGGTCGTGATCGACCACGAAGACCGCCGCGCCGGGCAGGTGCTCCATCAGCGTCCGCAGGCGGCCCTCGGACTCGGCGAGCGCGGCCTCGGCGCGGGCGCGCTCGATCCGCGGGAACAATCGGCTGGCGATCTCCTGAACCAGCTCAACCTCGGGCCCTGTCCACCGCCGGGCGCGGCTGTCTGCGACCGCGAAGTAGGCTTTCCACCTTCCGTCCTGGCTGTAGGGCACGGCGATGTACGCGCCGATCTTCTGGGCGGCGGCCCCCGCCCTCAGGGCCACCAGGGCGGCCGTGTCGCCGGGCAGGTCGTTCTCGGCGTCGTGGATGACGGACGTTTCCCCGGCGCGGAGGCTACTCAGCTCCCCCGGCGACACAAAGCGATCGATGGGATAGGTGCCCAGGACGGAGGGCACGTCCAGCGCGTGCCAGAAGTGGCGGACCGTGACCTCGGCGCGGTCCTCGTCCACATCGACATAGTGGTAGCAGGTCAGCCCCAGGTGGGCCGTGAGTTTGGCGCCAACGGTGTGGAGCAGCTCCTCCTCACGGGAAAGCTGGCTGAGGTCTTTGGAAATCTCGATCAGCAGTGCCTGATTCGCTTCGCGGCGCTTGCGCCCGGTGATGTCGGTAAAGAGCACCGCGACCTGGCGGCTCCCCTCGCCCCCCAGGCGGAAGATGTTCAGGTCGAAGGTCCGGCCCAGCGTGAGTTCGCTCTCCTCCACGCGCAGGGGGTTGCCCGTCTGGGCGACCTGCCCGTACAGCTCGGCCCAGCGCGGGTTCGGCGTGCCCAGCAACTCGGTCGCGGTGCGCCCCACGGGGTACGGCATCCCGGTGTGCCGCAGGAACGCGGGGTTCGCGTCGAGGAACCGGAAGTCCGTCCAGCGTCCTTTCTCGTCCGCCAGCACCTCGACGACCGCGTAGGCCTCGTCCATCTCGGTAAAGAGGGCACGGTATTTCTCCTCGCTCGTTCGCAGCGCGGCCTCGGCCCGCACCCGCGCGGTCACGTCGCGCCAGAACAGGGAGACCCCACCCTCGCCCGCCGGGTAGGCGTCCACCTCCAGGTGCAGGTCGTAGCCCTCGCCCGTGTAGTGGTGGGTGAGGTGCTGCTCGGTGCCCTCCTCCACGGCGCGCCGGAGGGCGAGGCCGATGGGCGCGTCCACCGAGGCCGGGAACGCGTCCCAGTGCGAGCGTCCCAGGAGTGCCGTGCGCGGGACGCCGAGCAGGCGCTCGGTGGCGGCGTTCACGCTCACGATGTGGAAGTCGCGGTCGAGAACGCAGTGGGCGTCGCCCATCCGTTCCAGAATCCCCTCCGCGCGCGGCTCGGCCCGGGCCGTGGCCGCCCCGGTAACGCGCCTGCCCGCCAGCAGGTCCGTCACGGTACGGCCGAGGTCGCCCGGTGGCAAGACCAGGCCCGCGGCCCCGGTTTCCATCACCGCGCGCGGGAGGGCGGCGGGGGTGGCGGATGCCGGGTCCTGCACCAGCACCGTCCCGCCCGCGCCGCGCAGGGCGCACGCCCCCGCCGCCCCGTCACGTCCCGGGCCAGCCAGGATAACCGCCAGTGCGCGCGGACCGAAGCTCTCCGCCAGCGACAGCAGCAGCCGGTCCAGCGGGCGTGCCGAAGGCACCTCCGGCTGCATGACGGCGCAACAGCGGTCCGGCCCCACTTCCAGCACTGTGTGCGGCGGGCTGAGGTACACCCGGCCCGCCTGGAGCACCGTGCCGTTCTCCGCCAGGTCCACAGGCCGCCGGGTGAGGCGCCTGAGCACCCCGGCCGCGTCGCTCGCCCCATGGATCAGCACCGGAGCGGGCCACTCGGCGGGGAGCTCGGCCAGCACTGCCGAGGCCACCTCCAGCGTGTCGGCCGGGGCGACCAGCACCAACACGTCGAAGGACGCTGGAGTCGGGCCGGAGTGTGGAGACATAGCCGCGTTGTAGTGTAAGCCTGCCCTCTCGGGGCCAAGTGAAGCGAAACTTGCCCTTGTGGTGGAGAAACGAGCGCTGAGCGGGGGACACGGTAACCACACCCGCAAAGAGTCCAGGGCGAGGTGGGAATCCCGGAAGCGGCGCTGCCCCGGCACAGGGCTGGACAGAAAGGGCGAACCCGCCCGGATGGCCTGGAGCAAGCCGCCCGGCTCGGCCCCGGTGGCTGGACCGCGGTGCTCCCCGGACACCAGCGGCAAAGGAGCGTTGGCGCTGGTGACACCCTCGCTGGGTTGGGCCCTCCCGGGAAGAACTGTCATTCGGTGCATTCACCCGCCTTTTCCCTCCTCGCCCAGGTCGAGGGGGAAACGGGCGGCAGCGGGTGAGGCGGGCGACATCCCCGTGTCACGGCGCGCCCCGTAGCGTGCCCTCATGCCCCGGAATTCGCTCCTGCCCAGCCCCCGGAACTGGCCCACTCTCGCTCCCACCCGACTGGCCCGGCGCCGCCCCGCCGCACGCCCGCTCGCCCTGCTGGCGGTCCTCCTTGCCGCCAGTGCAGGGGCCGCCCCCTGAAGGGGTCGGTCCACGTGCCGGGCCAGCACGACGTGCGCGGAACCTGGGTGACCCTGTGCGACCTCGACCCCCGCGGGAACTGCGTGGGGGGCACGGGGCAGTCCCAGCAGATCACCCGGCAGGACGGCAGTTCCGCCGGGTTCACCTTCGAGGACGCGCCGCAGAGCCCGCGCGGCGTCGTGGCGTGGAAGGACGTGAATGGCAATGGAAAGCTCGACCGGGGAGACCTGTGCGGGGCGTCCCCGGTAGACGGCCTGACGCCCGCAAAGGTTCGCGCTCCTTATCAGGGGGCGGTGGTGGGCAACCGCGAGGGCTTCGTCCGCAAGCTCTCCCCGGGCGGCAAGGTCCTGTGGACGACGGCCATCTCGACCCTGGAGAGGGACAACATCTTCGGCATGACGGCTGACGCCGCGGGCAACATCTTCATCGCGGGCGCGACGGGGGGTGAGCTGCAATCCGGCGCCCCGGCCAGGGGGCAGGACGCTTTCGTCGCCAAATTGACCCCCGGGGGAAAGGTAGCGTGGACGCGCCAGTTCGGCTCGTCCGCCGATGACCTGGCGCGGGGCGTGGCCCTGGGGCCGGACGGCTCGCTCTACGTCGTGGGGGAGACGGGGGGCACGTTGCCGGGCGGCCAGGATACCTTCGTCGCCCGGCTCTCGGGGGGCGGCGAGCTGCTGTGGATGCACCAGCTCGGCAACGAGTTCGACGACGTGGCCGGGGGCGTCGACGTGGACGGCACGGGGCACGTCTACGCCGCCGGGAGCGTCGGCACGAACGACCTGGCCGACTACGACGGCTTCCTCGCGCAGTTCGACGCGGCGGGCCGTCCCCTGTGGGCAAAGACGTACGCCACGGGCGGCCAGTCCTACGTGACGGGCCTGGCGGTGCGCGGCGACATGGCCGTTCTCGTCGGCAACACCGACACCGTGCTGCCCGGGCAGAAGTCGGCGGGGCCGGGCCAGTACGGCGTCAACAATGACGCCTTCGTGATCTGCGTGGACCCGAAGGGCGGGACGAGGCGGATCCGGCAGTTCGGGGGCAAGGGCACGGCCGGCGCCTCCGGGGTGACGATCACCGGGAACGGGGACGTGCTCGTGACGGGGGAGGCCGACGGCGGGCTCTTCGACCAGAAGGGGCAGGGCGAGTACGACGTGTTCGTGAGCCGCTACACGGCGGGCGGGGAGCGGCTGTGGACCCGCCTCTTCGGCACCGCGCAGTCGGACTACGGCTCCCAGGTGCTGCCCACGAGGGACGCGCTCTTCGTGGCGGGCACCTCGTTCAGCCCGATGGGTGGCAAGCCCGCCGTGAAGGACGTGGACGCCTTCGTGGCCCGCCTCCCCCTGGTGAACGGGGGGCGCTGAGGACTGCCCCACGCCATCCCCCAGCCATCCTCCCCCTCCTACCCTCGGGGCACGAAGGAAGCAACCCCCAGCGTTGCCCAAGGAGAAGAAGCATGAAGAACACCAAGTTCGTTGCCCTCGCCCTGCTGAGCGTCGCCTGCCTGTCGGGAGCCGCCAGCGCCGCCACTCCCGCCCAGAAGGGCTTTGTCACGGGGACCGTCGTGAACGAGCAGGGCAAGCCCCTGCCCGGCGTCGAGATCGACGTGGACAACACGCTCTCCTACGACAGCAGCCTCATCACGTACACCGACGCGCAGGGCCGGTACAAGGTGGATGTCCGCAAGCTCCCCTTCACCTTCCAGGTCTACGCGAAGATGAAGCTCAAGTACGGGGATTTCACGGTGAACGTCGAGCTGGTGCCGAACAACCCGGACGCCGTGGCGGGCGTGGCGGGGGGCGTGCGCGACTTCGTGTTCAGGCCCAAGCCGGTCACCGCCGAGGACCCCTACGGCAACCTGGGGCGGGTGTTCGTGGAGCGCGGGATCGGCGAGTACGACGTGGACACGGCGCAGGTGCAGGTGACGTTGACGCCCGTGGGCAAACTCGCGGACGGCTCGGCGGGCAAGACGCGCACCTTCAAGCTGCTGCCCAGCGGCAGCGGCCCAGTGATCCCCAACGTCATGTGGGGCACGTACAAGGTGACGGCCACGCTGGACGGCAAGCCGCTTCAGATTCGCCAGCGGATGGATGGCCGCACCCCCGCCGCATGGGGCGCGTCCTACACGGGGGGCTTCACCCGCGACTACAACGCGCTCACGCCCAGCATGTTCCTCGAAGTGCGGCTGCCCAAGAGCGGCGACTGAGCGGGGCGGCCCGAAGTCCGCAGAGACGGCCCGCTCCTCCGGCAGAGGTGAATCCCATGAACCCGGCCCCCGACCCTTCCCGTCTCCTGCGCCTCCTGCCGCTGCTGTCGGCGCTGCTGCTCGGCGGCGCCCTGGGAGTGACGGGGGGAGGCTTCGGCGGCACGGCCTCTCATACGGCCACCCCTGCCGCGACCCCGCCGAGTCGCCCCGCCCCGGTGCCCTCTTCCACCTCCAGCCCGGTGATCGTCACCTCGTCGTCCACCGTGGTCACGCAGACGACGGGCACGTCCCCGGACGGCTCCTCCTGAAGCTTCACCGCCATCCTCCTCGTGGTGGGGGCGCTGCTGGCCTTCGTGCTCCTCTCCGCGCTGTACGAGGGGTGGGCGGGGCGGCGCCGGGGCACCCAGGCGGTCCGGGTCCAGGTGCTGTTCGGGAACGGCGAGGACGTGAAGCGGCAGTTGCAACTTCTCGCCCGCCGCCACGACCCCGACGCCCCCGGCGCGCTGGCGATCCTGCTGCGGGAGAGCGCCCTGCTGCTCCTGCGTCACAAGGCGGACTGGGCCTATGGCACCGTGGAGCGGAGGGCCGCGACCGGGGAGGACGAGGCGAACGCCACCGTGGGACAGTGGGCCACCGCCGCCCGCGCCGCCTTCGAGACGCAGACCACCAGCCAGTACCAGAACGGCGACAAGCCGATCTCGGTGCGGACGCCGTCCCGCATTCCCGGGTACTGCGCGATCAGGCCCGCGACGGGGTACACGTCCAGGATTCGCAGCGTGTTGCCGTTCTCGGGGCCGAAAGTGGCCTCCACATGGCGCGGGGCGTAGAACTCAAGCGAGTCCTCCCCGCGCTTCTCGGCGGGCCGGTCGTGGACGGTGGCGGGAAGGCCGAGGAGCCGCGCGTCAAAGGTCACGCGCGGCAGAGGGAGAGGGGATGAGGCGGCAAGGGCGGTGGGCACGAGCAGGGCGAGGGGCAGGGCCAGTCTCATGGGGCGAGCGTACGGGGGGGTGGATGATTCAGGGGTGACGGGGCCTGGGCGTCAGTCCCGCCGCTTCTCGGGCACGATCTCGCCTCCAGGCCCCCGTCCTCGTTGCCATCCTCGGGCCACGGTTCCCCGTTTACCTTGCCGTCACGCTCGCCCGGTGCGGGCACCGAACGGAGGAACCCATGAACCGCACGACCGCCACGCCCAGAACCCTCACCCGACTCGTGCTGCCCGCCCTCCTGATCGCCCTGCCCGGGGGCGCCGCCTCCGCCGGGGGCGTGCCTGCCAGTCTGGTGGGCCAGTGGTTCAACGGCGCGCAACTCCCCGACGAGGCCTACAGCACCCCCTCGCTCGCGGGCGCGAACTCCGCCCGGTTCGTGTTCGCCAAGGACGGCACCTACCAGTTCACGAGGTTCGTCAAGACGCACATTCCCGGCTACGCGCCCATGTCCACGCTACTCATCGCCTGCGAGTCGCTGGATGTCACGACCGAGCGCGGCACGTTCAGGGTGCAGGGGAACAAGATCACCCTCACGCCGTCCTCCCTGAAGACCATCACGGGGCTCTCGCCCGCGGCCCTCAATCCGGGGTGCAAGCGATTTGCCGGTGTGGCGTCCACGAAAAAGCCGGGACCGCCCGAGAGCGACGTGTGGCGTGTCGCCGGAACCAAGCTCACCTTCGGCTCCGGGCAGGACGCGTCCACCTGGGTTCGCCGGACGCCTGCCCCTCCCCCGGCGGCGAGCGGCACCCTGCCCACCGAGCTGCGCGGCGAGTGGCACAGCGGCGCCGTGTCGCCCGTCGAGTATTACAACGTCGCCACCGGCAAGTGGGCCGAGGCCAGCGGCACCAGCATCATCCTCAAGCTGAACGCGAACCTGACGTATGAACGCACGGGGCTCCTCGTCGTCACGACCTACGGCTGCACCTCCAAGCTCCTCGTGCAGGAGAAGGGCAAGGTGGCGGTGAACGGCGCGGCGCTGACCTTCACGCCCACCACGAGTTCCTCGACCGGCTACACCTGCTCGCCGAGTAAGGTGTCCTCCGCCAAGAACAACGTCAGGCCGTACACCGGGCGCGCCCTGGTCAAGGTGGAGGCCAGCGGGCAGCACGTCCTGAGCCTGGCCTCCGGCAGTGGGCAGACCCTCTTCAACCGCCCGCTTGGCACGCCCCCCGAGAGTGCGCCGGGAACGGGCCGGGGAACGGTGACGCCTCCCGCGCCGGGTGCCTCCGGCTCACCCACGCCGAGCCACAGCACGCCGAACTCCCCCTCGGGGACGGTGGCGAGCCCAACGCCCGCGAAGTGGACGGCGAGCGGGACGTGGGACGCGGTCATCACCGTGAATGACCAGACATACCGGGTGCAGTTCAAGTTGCAGGACGACTCGCCGCGCATCCTGGGCTACGGGGACGAGCCGGTGGAGTATGCCAACGGCAACAGCGAGACCGGGGCACTCGATATCGGCCTGGAGGTCGGGGGCCGGACAATGGAACTCAAGGTGCAGGGGCGGTTCGACGGGGACCGTTATCGGGGCCAGGTGCGCTGGACGAACTACGAGGGCGACGACCTGGGGCGCGGCACCCTGACCATGACCCGGCGCTGAGGAGGGCGGGAAGTGAGCGCCCTCCGGGTGGGGTGGCGCCCACTTCCCTTGCGGGGCGAGGGGCGGGCGTCTGGCAAGTTCGGAGCCGACGAGGACGTGACTGCCAAGCAGTCAGGAATTCGGGAGCGGCTCGAAAGTTCAGCGAGAGCGTGTTTTAAACTGGCTTTTATCTCAACCGAGTACAACTTTCTTCTGCTCTCTTCTGCCCCTTCCTCCTTGGCTGTTCCGACCCTCTCCCCTCGTGGGAGAGGGCCTGGCGCAGCCAGGGGTGAGGGGGCGCGCAACGGGCAAAATCGGCCAATGAGGGCAGGCTACAGAGGTTGTACCGAGTGGAGATAAACGCCTGTGTTTTAAAAGGGTCCTCGTTGAAGACGAAATGCGCGGGGAGGGCGCTTGCGTTCCCCCCTCCCCGCCTCCCCAGAACGGGGGGAGGAGCAACAAGAACGTTCTCAGCGTGCTTCTGGGAAGCCCCGTCCAACTTTCAAAACACGCTCTGAGCCCGGCCCATCCCGGCGCCGTCCTGGTCCTGCCCCCTCCTCCCACAAAGACACGCGGCGGGGACTCAGAACCTTGCTCATCCCGGCGTCCCGCGCCGTCCGGTTCTCTGCTCCGCCCACCCCGTCAGTTGATGTTCCAGCGCCGCGTAGAAGAGGCCGCCCAGCACCCCCAGAAGAGCGAAGCGGATGTTCGTGGTCAGCAGCACCAGCGCTCCTCCTCCCGCCGCGGAGACGAGCCACAGCCAACCCGGGTGCATCCGCCCGGCCCGCGCCGCGACCGGGGCCACCAGGAGGCCGAACAGCACCGCACCCGGCGAGCCGAACGCCAGCGTGACCATGAACAGGCCCAGCCAGGCGTAGGGCGCGTCGGCCAGGGCGCCCGCCGAGTCAAGGATCAGCCAGGCGCCCGTGAGCAGCGTCGCCGCCGTGAGGGTCGTCAACACCGCCGCGAGCAGGGTGAGGGCGAGCTGCCGGGCCAGCCGGGCGAGCCACCCCAGGAGGGGGACGGGCACCGGGCGCGTCATGCCGGGCCGCACGAGACGCGGGTGGCGCCGGGCACGCGGGAGAGGGTCTTCCCGCTCCCCGTGTCCTTCACGAAGAGGGTGTACGCGCCCACCGGGGGCTCGAAGCCGTTTTTCTCGTTCAGGTCGCCTGGCCGGGGATAGGCGACGCTGAGCGCCACCTCCCGCGAGTCCGCCAGCCAGCACGCGCTGTCCAGGACGCTGAGGGTGCCCCTCGGGGCGGCGGTGACCGCCAGTTCCCGAACAGTTTTGTGTCCCAGGTCCGCCGCATACACGAACGTGTTGATCTGCGCGTTGCTGTTATGCCGCGCGAGCAGGATCAGGAGCTTCCCCCCGTCGGGCGAGGGCATGACGCCCTGCACACTGCCCGCGAAGGTTCCCAGCCAGCCCAGCACCCGCAACTTCAGGGTCGCCACGTCCAGCTCGAACACGGCGGAGGTGGTCGTGCCCGCGCTGCCCACCCCCCACCCGGCGTTGGAGGCGAAGTACACACGCCGTCCGTCCGGGGTGACCTCGGGTGGGGTGACCGTCCAGCTCACGTCGTCCGCCTGCGCCCGGGGGTCGAGGTCGGCCAGGAACCGTCGGAGGGCGGGCTGAGGAGCAGCCCTCAGCGCGGTCATCAGGTTCCCCGGCTGACGGCGGGTGAACACCTCCGTGCCGGGACGGGCGCCGGGGCCGTACAGCAGGACGCCCACGTCGTCCGGCGACTGAACCGAGCCCAGCATCGCCGTGACGTTGCCATTCCGTGAGGTGCTCTGGTACAGGGTGGACTGGTTGGGGATGAAGCTCTGCCCGGTGGAGACCTTCCACGCCAGGGTGCCCGTGTCCGTGCCCACCACGAGGTTGCGCCCATCGTCCTCCCAGGTCAGCCAGCGGGCACGCACCGCCCTCAGGGCGGGGTCGGGAACGAGGGCACTCCACGGGACGCTCCTCGTGTACGGCGGCTTGCTGAGAAAGGGTGTGAGGGGCGGCACCTTGTCGGCGAATACACTCGTGCCCGGGGGACCGGTCAGAAAGGCCAGGGTGCCGTCCGTGGGCGACAGGTCCAGCAGCACCGCGCCGCGCGAGTTCGGCACTTGCCGGGCGGCCTGGCCGGTCCTGCTTTCAACCCAGACCGCGCCGTTTCTCAGGTACGCGATTCGTCCGGCGGGTCCGGCGGGTGCCGCCACCCCCGAAGTCGCCGCAAGCACCACGAGGGCGAGTCGGGGAAGAGGCCGCCTCACGCCAGCCACACGCGCCCGGGCGAGGGGGTGCCGCGACCGATGCACCTCGCCCGCTCCAGAATCACCCTGAGTTCCTCGGCGAGGACGGGCAGGGGCAGGAGTTCCAGGGCGGGCGCGGCGTCGAGCGCGAAGCGCAGGGCGGCGTTCAGGTCCAGCCCGGGTCTGCGCAGCAGGGAGAGGAACGCGGGGTCGTGGCCCAGGGACCGCGCGTGGCGGCACAGCGCCTCGTAGGCGGGCGAGGTCGGGGAGTCGAGCGGCTTCACGTCGTCGGGGCGCGGGGCGAGTTGTGTCATGGCGCCAGGGTAGCCAGGTCAGGATGATTGCAGCATGACGCGGGAAAAAGCCGCGTTCCCGGGGGAAACGCGGCGGCTGAAGAGGCTCAGGCTCACGGCTCGACGGTCACCGTGGCCGTCATGAAGGGGTGCTGGACACAGACCACCGTGTACGTCCCCGCCTGGTCGAAGGTGACGGCGAAGCGCCCGCCCCTCCGCAGCGGCGGCGAGGTCTTCACCCCCTTCACTTCGATGGCATGGGCGGCCATGTCGTCGTTGACCCACACGACCTTGGTGCCGCGCTTCACATGCAGGGGTGCCGGGGCGTACCGGAAGCCGCTGATGTGGACCTCCACGGTTCCACTCTGAACCGGGGCGCTCTGGGCGGAGGATGTGTGGTCGTGCATGGACGGTGTAACAACAGGCGTGCCGTCCGCCGCCAGCTCGGGCCCACCCACCACCATGAGGTGAATGCCGCCCGGGTCCACCCCGTCGTTCGTGCCGTGGGGGGGAATGTGGTCATGGAGGGGAAAGGTGCCGTCCCGCCCCTTCACGAGCAGGTCGTACCGCTCGCCGGGCGCGATCAGGACCGTGTCCGCCCGGTAGGGGAGAGGCAGGTCCTGCCCGTCCTTGGCGACCACCAGGAAGGTCATGCCGTGCAGGTGCATGCTGTGGACCTCCTGCCCGACGTTGAGCAGGCGGATCAGGTGCACCTCCCCCTGCGGAACCTGGAGGTCGGGAATCAGGGGGTAGGCCCTGCCGTTGACGAGGTAATAGTTAGGCGTGGCCCGGTGCGGCAGCACGTCCGGGTCCTGGTGGCTGTCCCACTCGTCCAGCATGAGCACGTGGTCTTTCACCCACACCGGCCCCCCGCGGGGCTCGACGATGAGGGGGCCGTACATCCCCATATCGAGGTGCAGGTTGGTCTCCACGTGGCAGTGGTACATGTGGGTGCCCGCCCCCTGCGCCACGAAGGCATAGGTGAAGCTCTGCCCCGGCAGCACGGCCTGCGAGGTGTGGGGCACGCCGTCCATGCCCTGCGCCAGCGAGGTGATGCCGTGCAGGTGAAGGGTGTGGGCGCGGTTCGTGGTGTTCCTGAGCGTGATCCTCACGAGGTCCCCGGTGCCGACCCGCAACTCCGGCCCGGGAACGCTGGCGGGCTGGCCCGGGAAGCCGAAGGCCCACTGCTTCACCCGCACGCCGGGGGCGATCTCGGCCTCGATCTCGTGGACCTCCAGGGTGAACTCGCGCACCTGGCCCGTGAAGTTCTTCAGGGGCACCGTGCCGTTCGGCGCCGTCACGAAGTCCCGGATCACCGCGTCGTGGGTGGCCGAAGGGCTGGGACTGGAGGCTGTGTGATCGTGCGGGAGGTCCTGCGCCCGGCCGGGGCCGCTCAGCAACAGGAGGACGCCCAGGACCCAGGGGACCAAAAGGGGGCGAACGCGTGGGGGCAAAGGCAGCATGTCGGCTCCAAACCATCGGGCGGGGCTGGAACACGGCCCCGCCCGCGGGGGGCATTTACTGGACGCTCAGGCCCGTCATCATGCCGAGCATGAAGTGGGGCATGTGCTCCTTCGCGCTGGGCAGGAAGCAGGCCACGACGTACTCGCCGGGCGCGAGGTCGAAGGAGACGAACGCGCTGCGGCCCCCCGAGATCGTCTCCAGCCCGCCCGCGTCCTCGAAGGGGGGCTCGCCCGCCTGGGAGGGATCGGGCGCCTGGAAGAAGGCTTCCACGTCCTTCATGGTCTTGCCGTCCTTGATCCGCATCAGCATGAGGTGGTGCGTCTCCTGGCCCGCGTTGGAGACCTGCCAGACCTGCTTTCCGGCCTTTACGGTGGCGGGGAGCACGACCTTGTAGTCCTGCAGGGTGGCCTTCACGTCCGCCCGGGGCGCCGTCGCGCCGCTCGCCGTGCCCGTGACATTGAAGGAGCGGTACTGCCCCAGGTCGTACAGGGGCTTGCCGTCCTCGCTCGCGCCGAAGCCGAACACCACGTAGCGGCCGGGCGTGAGGGTGGTGCCGAACTCGAAGGTGCCGCCCGGCATCACGCCGCCGCTGCCGCCCGCGAACTCCGCGATCTTCTCGATGGCGCCCATGTCCTCGCCCTGCGACGCCATCAGCTTGCCCAGGGCCGCCTTCACGTCGGCGTCGCTCACATTCCCCTTGAGCCGCGCCAGGACGGGCGTGAAGGGCTGCCCGGTCGTGTTGCTGAAGGCGAAGGCGGTGTATCCCGGCGCCACGCTGGCGGGCCCGGCGAGCGTGAAGGCCGTGTCCTTTCCGGCCAGGGTGAAGGTGGCGGCGTGGTCGTGCCCCTGGTGGGCCAGGGCGGCGGCGGTGAGGGCCAGGGCCAGGGTGCATAGCAGCTTCTTGGTCATGTCGGTCTCCTTTGGCCGCGCCGCTGGGCGCGAACTGGGCAGACCGTACCGGGGGCAGGATGGCTGGAGGATGACATGCCCGATGTGCCCCGCGGGGGCCGGACGTGTCGTGCCGCCGCCCCCTCCCGTGGGCTGTGGGCCACGAAGGAGCGGGTAGGCCCGAACGTCACCCAGCCGGGCGTTCGAACGGCGGATCGTCAGTCGGATCAGGGACGGGCAGTGGCCGTCGGGAAACGCCGCCGGGAGCCCGGGATGCGCGAGCGACAGGGGGTAACCGCTCGCGGTTCAGGGGCCGGGAGGCAGAGGACGCGGAGCGGCGGTGACCACGAAGACCCCGCGGGTGGGGGCGCCCCCGGGGCAGGTTGCCCCCCACAACTGCCGGGTGGAGAAGGGGCCGGGCAGCGGGATCGGGCAGGCGCGGCGCCTTCGGGTCTGCCACGCACGGACGGGGGCCAGGGAAGGGCGGGAAAGCCCGGCGCGCGTGGCGGGGAACTCCGCTGACCTTCCGGGCCTTTTCTTGACTTTGACCATGGGTAGGGTCATCGTTTGACTATGGGTAAATTCCGCATGTCCCTCACCATCCTGCGGATCCTGGAACTGATGTATGCGGACCTCGACAGGGAGCACTACGGCCTGGAACTCGGCCGGGCCGCCAACCTCAGCAACGGCGCCCTGTACCCGGCGCTCGACCGCCTGGACCGCGCGGGGTATCTCACCTCGGCCCTGGAAGAGATTGACGAGAAGGCCGAGGGCCGCCGCAAACGCCGGTACTACAAGCTGTCGGCGGCGGGCATCCGGCTCGCCGAGCAGGAACTGCGCGGTGCCCCCCGTCTGCCTGGGCGCGGCGCGGCCCGGCTCTCCAGCGGGCGGGGGTAGTCCGCGTGAGGCCGCCGCTCTGGACCCGCCTGCTCGGGGCCGTGTGCCGCCTCCTCCCCGGCGACCGCCGCGAGCAGTACCTGCGCGACTGGGCCGCGGAGTGCGAGGTCGCCCCCCGGCCCCTGCTGCACGCGCTGACGTTCCTGCCCGCCGCCCTCCAGATGCGCGCCCCACTCCAGTCCGGGGCCGCAGAGCCGTCCATGCCCCTCACGCCGCTCAGAACTCCCGGGGGAACCGGAAGGCCCACGATCACCCTTCGCAGAAGAAGACAGTATTTCGGCTTGATTCGCCGGTTGCGGGTCCTGATCGACGGCCAGGAGGTGGAGCCGCTGGCCTTTGGGGAAAGGCGAACCTACGAGGTCACGGAGGGGGAACACCAGGTCCAGGTGAGGATGGACTGGGCGTCCAGCCGGATCTGCCGGGTGTTCTGCTCCGGGGACTTCGACGTTGAACTTGAGGTGGGCACGCACTACACCCTGAATCCGCTCGCCCTGGTGACCCGCTCGGCGGACTTCTTCTACGTTCGGGAGCGGGGGGAAGTGGGCAGGACGGGCCGTCCGGCAGGACACCCGGTGGGCGCGGGGCCGTATTGAACCGCGGGCGGGTGAAGTCGGGCGCGCCCGGGAGGGGCGGCCCCGCCCCGCGGGCGTGAATCCGCTGGCGGACCTCCCGCTGCGCTCGCGGGCGGACCTCCAGCGCGCGCTCCTGGCCCTCGTCGCCCCGCTGGAGCGGCACGCCAGCGCGGGTGGGGCGCGGGTGCGGGTCGGCGTCACGGGAGCGCACTACCCGGACGCCGCGGCGGAACTCGAGGGCTTCGCCCGCCCGCTGTGGGGTCTGGCGCCGCTCGCGGCGGGCGGCGGGAGCTGGCCCGGCTGGGCGCGGTGGCGGCGCGGCCTGGTGAACGGCACCGACCCCCGCCACCCCGAGTACTGGGGCGATCCGGCCCCGGGCGCGCAGCTCCTCGTGGAGATGGCCGCGCTCGCCCTGGGCCTCACCCTGGCACGGGGCGAGGTGTGGGACCCCCTGACCCCGGGCGAGCGGGCGCGGGTGGGGGCCTGGCTCGCCCGGATCAACCGGGTGCAGTGCGGGGACAACAACTGGCTGTTTTTCCGGGTCCTCGTCAATGTCGTCCTGGAAGAAGTCGGCGCCCCCTTTGGCGCCGGGGCGCGGGACGCGGCGCTCGCGTGCCTGGACGAGTTCTACCAGGGGGACGGTTGGTACGCCGACGGCGCGGTGGAGGACGGCCGGGTGCAGCTCGACTACTACGTGCCGTTCGCGCTGCACTTCTACGGGCTGATCTACGCCGCGCTGCGCGGCGGGCGCGACCCGCAGCGGGCCGCCCTCTACCGGGAGCGGGCCGCGCTGTTCGCCCGCGACTTCCTGCACTGGTTCGCACCTGGCGGCGCGGCCGTCCCGTTCGGGCGCAGCCTGACCTACCGCTTCGCCATGGGCGCGTTCTGGGGCGCCCTCGCGTACGCGGGGGTGGAGGCGCTGCCCTGGGGCGTCCTGAGGGGGCTGTGGCTGCGGCACCTGCGCTGGTAGGCGCGGCGGCCCATCTTCGACGCCGCCGGGGTCCTCTCCATCGGTTACGCCTACCCCAACCTCAACATGGCCGAGGAGTACAACTCGCCCCAGTCCCCGTACTGGGCGCTGAAGTTCTTCCTGCCGCTCGCCCTGCCGCAGGGCCACCCCTTCTGGCAGGCGGAGGAGGAGGACCTCCCCGCCCTGGACGCCGTGCGCCCCCAGCCGCATCCGGGCGTCCTGGTGTGCCGCGACGACGCCCGGGGCCACGTGTTCATCCTCAGCGGGCGGCAGACGGCGACGTGGCCCAACCACGGGCCGGAGAAGTACGCCAAGTTCGCCTACTCCACGGCCTTCGGCTTCAGCGTGCCGGTGGGCCACGGGGACCTGTCCAAGGGGGCGTTCGATTCGGTGCTGGCCCTGGCGGACGACCCCGAGCATTTCCGCCCGCGCGAGCGCAGCCGGGACTGCCGGGTGGGGGGAGACGCCCTGTTCTCCCGCTGGCGGCCCTGGCCCGACGTGGAGGTCGAGACGTGGCTGCTCCCGGCCCTGCCCTGGCATGTCCGCGTCCACCGCGTCCGCACGGGGCGGCACCTGTGGAGCGCCGAGGGCGGCTGGGCGCTCGACCGCACCGGGGACGACGGCCAGGACCGCGCGGGCACCGGGCACGGGGTGGCCGTGGACGTGGGCGGCGCGCTGAGCCTCTTCCCGGCGGGCGCGAGCGGCATCCGCGACCTCCTGGGCGCCCGCACCGGGGAGGTCGTGCGCGCCGCGCCGAACACCAACCTGCTCCACCCGCGCACCGTCATTCCCACCCTGCGCGGGGAACTCGCGCCGGGCGAACACCTCCTCGCGTGCGCGGTACTCGGCCTACCGGGCACGGGTGCCGGGGAGGTCCGGGCCGTCTGGGAATCGCCGCCCCGAGTCTCCCTGGAGAAAGGCGCCCTGGGCCTGACCCACGGCGGGAAGGCCATCCGCCTGGCCCTGGGGGCCAGTCCCTGAGGTCTTCCGCAGCCCTCCCCCGGGAGAAAGCCTCACCGGGCAGCGCCCGTTGACCCGGCGACCAGGAGCAGGCGCTGGCCCGCCATCAAGCCCTCCCCTTGACGGCCCACCCCGGAGGGTGTACGTTTGCCTAAACGTTTCAGCATAGATCAGGACGGCCTCGAGCCGTGCCGTTAAGCCACGTGTCCGCCTGAGCATGGCCCCGCATCGCCGCTAAGGAGAATGGCCTTGAATTCACCCATCACCCTGACGGACGTGGCGAGGCAGGCCGGGGTCTCGGTCGCCACCGTGTCCAGCGTTCTCAACAACACGGGGCGGGTTTCGGAGGGGACCCGCCAGCGGGTGCTGGAGGTGGCCCGGGACCTGGGCTACGTCGCCAACCTGTCCGCGCGCAGCCTCAAGGGGGGCCGCACGGGGGTCCTGGGGATGGTCGTGAACGACCTGGCCTCGCCCGTCTTCGCGGAGATCGCGCGCGGGGCGAGCATGGCCGCGCGCAACGTCGGGCTGGACCTGATGCTCTACACCACGTCCGTCACGGCGCAGCGCGAGCGCGAGCGCGTGATCGGGACGGTGAGCAGCCTGTGCGACGGGGTGTTGATCGTCGTCTCGGGCGACTCGGACGACTACATCCGCGCCCTGGAGCAGCCGCGTTTTCCCGCGGTCCTCGTGAACTACCTGGGTGAGACTCCCCTGACGACCGTGGGGGCCGACAACTACTGGGGCGCGCGGCAGGCGACGGAGCATCTCGCGCACCTCGGGCACCGCCGCATCGGCTTTATCACCGGCGCCTCGGGGTCCGGCCAGGGGCCAGAGCGCCTGCGGGGGTTTCTGGACGCGCTCGCCGCCCACGGCCTGCCCGGCGGTGAAGACCTGATCCGAACCGGCGACTTCTCGCGCCCGCGCGGGTTTGCCGCCACCTGCGAACTGCTGGCCCTTCCCGAGCGGCCCACCGCCATCTTCGCCGCGAACGACGAGTCCGCCTTCGGCGCGATGGACGCGGCCAAGGATCACGGGCTGCGCATTCCGAACGACCTCTCCATCGTGGGGTTCGACGACGTTCCCGCCGCCGCCGTGGTCCATCCCGCCCTGACCACGGTTCGCCATCCCTTCCTGGACATCGGGGCCACCGCCGTCCGGCTGCTTCAGGAGGCGCAACAGGGGGGAGGTGCTTCCGGCCGGCGGGTGGAACTCATGAGCGAACTCGTGGTCCGCCACTCGACGGGACCAGTGGGTCAAGAACACCAGGCCTGATTCCAGACGCTCCCCCCGCCCCGGTGGACCACAAGTCGAGTGGCCCGCCCCGGACTCGTGTTGCCTCCTGGAGGACCCATGCGGCCACTTACCCTGCTCGCCCTCGGTCTCACCGCTTCCCTGCTCGCCGCCTGTGGGCGGGCGCCGGACCTGGCCGGGTCCGGGACCACCGGGACCCTCGCTCCCCAGGCGACCTCGGGCATCACCTCGTTTCGGCATCCCGGCATCGCCCTGAGCCGCGCCAACCTCGACCGCATTCGGCTCGCGGTGCAGAACCGGACGGAGCCGACCTCCAGCGGTTGGGTGAGGCTCACGTCATCGCCCTTCGCGTCCCCGGCGCACGTGGCGCGGCCCAAAAGCCAGATCACGACGCGGAAGGGAGGGCCATACGCGGACCCGTCGGGTCCCTATGGCAGCGGCGATCTGGAGATGCGCGAGGACTCCTTCGCGGCCTTTGCCAACGCGCTGGAGTGGTATGTCACCGGGCAGGAGCAGCACGCCAAGGCGGCCATCCGCATCATGAACGCCTACAGCGAAGTGTCCCCGACCATCGACGGTTCCAACGCCGAACTGCTCGCCGCCCACACCGCCGTGCAGTGGGCGAACGCCGCCGAGATCATCAAGCATACGTACAAGCCCACCTCGTCCCCGGGGTGGACCAGCGCCGCCCATCAGAGCTTCGCGCGAATGCTGAGGGACAAGTTCTACGGTGTCATCCAGAACTTCCTGCCCGACACCTACGCGGGCAACTGGGACGCGGCGGTCATCAACGCGATGATGGCGATGGGCGTGTTCCTGGACGACATCCCCATGTTCAACCGGGGCTGGGACCGCTACATGGGAACCCAGGGCAGTGGTGCCCTGCAAAACTACATCGCTCCCGTGACGTACGAGGTGGCCGAGACCTGCCGCGACCAGGAACACGCCCAGATGGGGCTGGGCTACCTCGCGGGCGCGGCGGAGATCGCCTACAACCAGGGCAGCGACGCCCTGTACAGCGCCCACGAGTACCGCTTGCTGCGCGGCTACGAGTTCGAGGCGAACTACATCCTCAGCCGGGGGCAGTCCGCCACGTTGCGGCGGTGCCCCGCCAGCAAGACCCAGCCTCTCCCCGACGACATAGCCAAAGTGCGGGGAGACGGCATCCAGCGCTACCCGGTGTGGGAGATCATGCACAACCACTACCACGACCGCAGGCAGTTCAACACCACCTACAGCCGCCAGATCGTCCTCGATGTCCGTGCCCGGTTGGGCGGCGAGGGGTACAACCACACGCTGCTGGGCTTCGGGACCGCCCTGTACGCCCGCCCCACCACCCCCTGAGCCGCGATGACGACCGGCCCCGACCCACCGCCCGGCACAGGGGTTGACCCCGCGTGACCGTTCCCCCCCGCCGCACAGCTCCCGCTCTCCCACCCGGAGGAAGTTGATGAAGAGAAGACCAAACTGGTTGGCCGCGTCGCTGGCCCTCGCCGCCTGGCTGTCCGCCTGCGGAGTCTCCCCCACACCCACGGCGGCGCAGCCTGGGTCGCCCCGGCTGGGCAACCTGTCCACGGCTGGCACCAGCTTCGCGGACGATCTGGCCGACCTCACCCAGGTCTACGAGCAGGCGGGGGCGGACAAGCTGCGGCTCTACACCACCGACCCCCAGAACTTCGGCGGGGACGGCACCCGGCTCGCCAAGCGCGGGGTGGGCGCCGGACGGTTTGTCACGTACCACTCGGCCACCGACCTCACCCGCCTGGAGGCGACCGCCTACTTCAACGCGGCGGAGGCCCCCGACGACCTGCTGTTCCTCGCGGCGGGCAACGACGGGAATTTCACCGCCGTGAGTGCGGCGCGCTCGCCCCTCGCCTACCAGGCGGGAGGGTGGAGCAAGGCCACCTACAGCGTGGCCCTGCCCGCGGGAACGCGCTTTGTGAGGGTCGAGTTCGGGCCGAACTCCAAGCAGGACTGGACGGTACAGCTCGGGCAGGTGCGGCTGGAGGGCTACACCCAGCCGGGCTACGCGGTGGACGACCTGAACGACCTGGGCAAGGCGTACGACGCCACCATCCCCACCCTGCGGCTCGACGTGACCAATCCCCAGAACTTCGCGGGCGACACCTCGCGCCTCAGCCGCCGGGGCGTGGGGCCGGGCCGCTACGTGGCCTACCAGTCGAGTACGGACATCGACGGGCTGGAGGCGACGGCGTACTTCAACGCGGCGGAGGCGCCCCTCGACCCCACCTTTTCCACGTCGGGTGACGGCGCCAGCTTCACCCCGGTGACGGCCACGCGCTCGGCCCTGACCTTTATCACCGCCGGGTGGAGCAAGGCGACCTACCGCCTCCGGTTCGCGCCGGGCACCCGTTTTGTGCGGCTCGAATTCAACCCGGCCTCGACGCTGGAATGGACGCCCCAGATCGGGCAGATCAAGCTGGAGGGAGCCACCCTGGTGACCGAACGACCCCTGCCTCCCCCCTCGCCGCAGGTGCAGGAGGCGATCACCGCCCTGCGCAATGTTTCAAAGCTGAAGGCCGAACACCCCCGGCTGCTGGCGACCGCCGCTGATTTCGACCGCCTGCGCGCGGCCAAGGACAGCGACGCGACCCTGCGGGCGTGGTACGACAAACTCAAGGGCCAGGCCGACCGCCTGCTCACCCAGGCCCCCTCCCGCTACGAGATTCCCGACGGCCTGCGCCTGCTGGCGACCTCGCGGCAGGTGCTGAGCCGGGTGTCCACCCTGGGCCTGCTCTACCAGCTCGACCGCAACCCCGCGTATGCCGAGCGCGCCTGGAAGGAGCTGGAGGCCGCCGCCAACTTCCCCGACTGGAACCCCACCCACTTCCTCGACGTGGCGGAGATGACGCACGCCTTCGCCCTGGGCTACGACTGGCTCTATGACGCCCTGACCCCCGAGCAGCGCGCGGCCGTGCGCGGCGCCATCGTGCAAAAAGGGCTGATGCAGGGCATCCGGGTCTACCGCGGCCTGAAGGAGGGCGCCGACAGCCGCTGGTTCTGGACGACCGCCAAGATCAACTGGAACCTCGTCGTGAACGGCGGGCTGGGGATGGGCGCCCTCGCGGTGGGCGACGAGGCCCCCCAGGTCGCCGAGGAGGTGCTGTACTCGGGGCTGGAGTCCATGCGGTACGCCCTGCCCGAGTACAAGCCCGACGGCTCCTGGTCGGAGGGCGCCGGGTACTGGGCCTTCGCCACCCGGTACCTCGTGGCCTACCTCGCCGCCTCGCAGACGGCGCTGGGCACCGACCAGGGCATCCTGGGGGCCTATCCCGGCCTGGCGAAGACGGGCGACTTCGGGGTGGGGCTCAACGGCCCGTCGCAGACCTTCAACTACGGGGACACCGGGCCGGGGCTGGTGTACGACGCCTCGCTCTTCTGGCTGGCCCGCACCTTTAACAAGCCGGTGTGGGCGGCATACGAGCAGCGCAACCCCTCGCCCACCGCGCAGGACTTCCTGTGGTACACCCCGGTGACGGCCTCGCTGGCGGGGGCGCCGCTCGACAACTTCTTCGAGGACGCCGACGTGGCGACCCTGCGCAGCGCCTGGGACAACGTGAACGCCGTGTTCGCGGGCTTCAAGGCGGGCGGGAACGCCGACGGGCACAACGACCTCGACCTGGGCTCCTTCGTGTTCGACGCCCTGGGCATCCGCTGGGCCGAGGACCTGGGCCAAGAGAACTACAACCTGCCGGGCTACTTCGACTACAGCCCGGGCGGGGCGCGCTGGACCTACTACCGCAAGCGCGCCGAGGGCCAGAACACCCTGGTCATCAACCCCGGCGCCGGCCCCGACCAGAACCCGGTCGCCCGCGCGGAGATCGTCGCGCGCGGCTCCAGCCCGCAGTCGGCCTTCGTGGTGGCGGACCTGAGCGCCGCGTACGACGCGCAGGCGACGAGCGTGCGCCGCGGCCTGGCCCTGCTCGACGAGCGGCGCATGATGCTGCTGCAAGACGAGATCCAGACGAAGGCCCCCGCCGAGGTGAACTGGTTCATGCACACCGCCGCGAACATCGAGGTCCTCGACGGCGGGCGCTCGGCCCTGCTGTCGCGCGGCAGCGCCAAGCGGCTGTGGGTGACGGTCCTCGCCGGGCCGGGCGACGCGCTCTTCAGCGCCATGCCCGCCGCCCCGCTGCCCACCTCGCCCAACCCGGCGGGGCAGACCGTGAACACCGGCATTCAGAAGCTCGCGCTGAAGATGGGGAACGTCGGCAGCACCACCCTGTCCGTGCTGTTCGTGCCGCTCCAGGCGGGCGAGCCGGTGCCGACAGCGGCGCCGCAGGGGCTCCGGGTCACCCCCCTGAGCGAGTGGCAGGCGTACTCGTTCGAGCGGGCCCGCCTGAGTGACCTCAAGGTGAATGGCCAGTCGCTGCCCGGCTTCTCGCCTGAGACCTTCAGCTACAACGTGATCCTGCCCGCGGGCGAGACCAAGGTGCCCAACGTCAAGGGGGTCACGAGCGGCCCGGGCACCTTTGTCCTGCCCGCCAAGGCGAGTTCCGTGCCCGGCACCACGCGCCTGATGGTGTTCTCGGTCGGCAAGCCGTTCGGGGTGGCGAGTTACACGGTCCACTTCTCGACCGCGCGGGGCACCCCCGTCGAGATGCTGCCCGCCGTGCCGGTGACCGCCGTGACCGCCAGCGGCGTGGACGGCACGAACGTCCCCGAGAACACCCTGGACGGCAAGCTCGACACCCGCTGGTCCGCCTTCGGCAACGGGCAGTGGATCCAGTACGACCTGGGGCAGACCCGCCAGCTCGGCTACGTGGAGATCGCCTTTTTCAACGGGGACGGGCGCAAGACCTACTTCGACGTGCAGGTCTCGAACGACGGCGCGGCGTGGCGCACGGTCTACGGCGGGGAGAGCAGCGGCACCTCCCGGGACCTGGAGGCCTTCGACTTCGCCAGCGCGCAGGCCCGCTACGTGCGCGTGGTGGGGTACGGCAGCACCGCCAACATGTGGAACAGCCTGACCGAAGTGGTCCTGCACGGGCAGTGACCCAGCGGGGAGCCCGGGGCCTGACCGCCCCGGGCCTTTTTCCGGGGAGATTCTGGACTAGGAGCAGCATGAAGGCCCCCGGCCCCGCGAAAATCCTGCTGGGGCAGCCCGCTCTCCCCACCCAGGAGGAACGACCATGACTCGGCACTCGGCTCGGCGACCGCGCGCGGCAGGGGCTGGCCCCTGGCCTGCTGGGGCTGCTGGCCCCCGGCCAGGTGGGCGCGCGGGCTGCGGCCACGCCCCCCGAAGCGCCGCTCTACGTCCGGCCCAGCGGCGCGGGCAACCACTTCACCTGGGCACAGCCGGGGTCCCTCGCGGGCGCCCGGGAGCGGGGCCGCGCCCTGCTGGAACTCGCCGGGGCACCCCTCCCGCCCACCCACGGGCGCAGCCTGCTCGGTCCCCTGCGCGGCGGGGAAAATGGCTGCCGGGGCCTGATCTACGGCTCCTTCCGCCGCAGCGTCGTCTGCACCGACGGCGAGTGGACGTTGATGGGGGCGCAGCGGCCCACCGCCCGGCTCCACCTCTCCTCCTCCATGATCTACCGCTCGCTCGTCACCGACAGCGTGAGGGTGCCGGTGGACCCGGGAGCCTTCGTGCCGGGCGTGACATTGCCGCGGTGGAGGATCCCGGTTAATGGCCCCGGCGGCGGCCCCGACCTGCTGTACCACACCGCCGCCGATCCCGCCCGGATGCTCGCCCTGATGGAGGGCCTCCTGCGCGAGGAGGGGGTCCCGGAGGAACTGTTCACCCGGCTGGAGTTGACGGCTGGAGGGTAGCCCGCCGGTCAACGGGTGGGCCGTCAACCGTACTCCGCGGGGAGACGGGCGGGCCGCGCGTAAGAGCATCCGCGCGGCTTGGAACAAGGCACTCCGCACCTTCCCGCGCCGCTGGAGTTCGCTGTGTGGAGCGGGAGCGCAAGACCTTCGCCATCCACTGGCCTGTCCCGGTGATCGGATCAACCGTTGACGTGACTCCCGGTGAACCGGCGCCATTTAAGCCATGACCGGAGAGGCGCGGCCATCTCGAACGTCGCCGTGCAACTCCACCCGCTCAAAGAGGCCCTATGTCTCGCTTGGCGTAGTCTGTGTTTTTGGGCCGACGCCCCAGCAGTAGGGCGGGGGCTGCGTCGCAGCCGGGACGCCTGTTTTCGGGGCAGCAGTGGTGCAGAATCGGCCCCCGCGCACCCTGAAGGTGCAGCACCATTCGCTCATCATTCGCACCCTTCTACGTTCCGGTGACTGAAGGCGGCACACGCAAGGCCGCCTTCCAGGAGGAACGCCATGAAGAACGCGAAACTGCTGCTGCTGGCTCTCGCCGTCACCACCCTCTCCGCCTGCGGTGGCCGCACGGCCCCCGACCAGTCCCACGGCGCCGCGGGTCGTCCTGGGCACCACCCAACAGGACGGCGCGCCGGCCAAACTGGGCGAGACCTTCACGCTGGGCAAGGCCAGCCCCCTCAACTTCACGTTGCTGAAGGCCGAGTACAGCGTGGGCCGCGTCGTGATCGGCAACACGGTGTATTACCCCCAGGTGGGCGAGAAGCTGCTGGTGCTGCACTACACCGTCCACAACCCGCAGAAGAAGGACGTGCGCTACTCCTGGGCCGACCTGAAATTCGCGGCGGTAGACGCCCAGGACCGCACCCACGAGTTCGTCCAGGCGGTGGCGCGGGAAGGCACGACCGAGCGGCTGGAACTCAGCCTCAAGCCCGCGCAGAAGGTGCAGGCCATGACCGTGATCCGCGTGCCCGCCTCGGGGGTGGTGCCCAAGCTCATGGTGCAGCGTGAGGCCGCCCTGCTGCGTTACGACCTGCGCGGCCAGGTCACGCCCCTTGCCAAGGGAACTGCCGATCCTGCCGACATCAGCGGGGCCACTCCCCGGTCACAGGTACCTACCGCCCTGAAGACCTTCAGTTCCCTCGAACGCTTCGATGTGCGGCTGGACGAGGTGGGGTTCACGAAGCCACCCCGCCGGTGGGTCATGGTCACTCCCCGGGGGGTGAGCCCGTGCGCGGCCACCCCACGACTTCAGCGGCGAATCAGTTCGCCGTACAGGTGGTCGATGCAGTCGTCGATGCTGGCGAAGTACCGCCGTTCGCCCAGCGTGCCTTCCTTGAGGGAAGCCCGCCAGGAGGGCCCGGTCGGAAGGTTCCCGGACTCATGCCAGATGCGCAGGACGTACACCCGTCCCGGAGACGGCGGGGGGACAGCAGGGGGAAGTTCGGGTTTCTGGGACATAACAGCTCCTTGCCGCGCACGGTAGCGAACCCGGGATGATGGGCCGATGACGCGCATCCGTGCTGCCGTGCGCGGTGAGAGGCCGGGTCGAAGGCGATCCAAGTGGAGCCGCAGAAGTCTGTGGGCAGCAGGATGAGGGATGGTCCGGCGAGCTTACCCGAGTGACGTGGATGACGAGCCGTACCACGTTCTGCTGCCCTATCCGGCCTTGGGCCCCGAAGCTGCGCCGCAGCGGAAGAACCCGTCGCGCGAGGTGCTGAACGCGCCGCTGTGGAGCAGTCGGACCGGGGCACAGGGGGAGGACCTGCCGAACGACGTTCCCCACCCGGGATCGTACGAACCCAGGCCCAGCGCTGGCACCACCGGACGGAGTCGGCGAAAGAGTTCGGGCGCGATGTGGGTTTTGGGGCGACGAAGTGCCGTTCGCTGACTCTTCCCCGGTCTTTGAGTTCCCAGACCAGTTGTTTGGTCCGATCATCCTGCCGCAGACGGACCCGCGCAAGCACGTCACGAAGGACCGGCCCGAGGTGAAGGCGTGCCCACTGCCGGTGTTGGGACCAGGCCCGTGCCCTACCGCCCGACCAAACACGACCCCGGCGCCGCGCGCCCGGATGTCCAGCAGATCCTGCGTCCGGCACGGAGGCCAGGATGTCCCCGAGCTGGACGTTCTCTCCCGTGAGGTCGCGGAGGCCGTCGGGAACGAGGGTGAGGGTGGGGGGGTCGATCCGCGTTGGCTTATAACCCGTGTGCGCGAGCCGGTGGATCATCGTGGGCCGGGAAGCCCCAGCAGCTCGCCACAACCCACCGGCGGACAGATGCCAGGCTCAGCTCACCCCCGGGCCTCGATTCGGGCGGAGGGCGCCCCCTGCACGGGGGAGCGCAGGCCGAGCAGGAGTTCGAGGGTGAGCTGGTCGAGGTGTTCCAGGCCGGGTCCGCGCCGTCCCAGCGCCTCGCGGTCGAAGGTCCGACTCTTCAGGGCCTGCGCGTTCTCGCGGCTGAACTTCCCCGTCAACTCCGCCAGTTCCGCGTCCTCCACCCGGTAGGCCGCGAGGGCCGCCTGAATCTCGGGGTCGGCCCGGAACTGCTCGGCCTTCTCCCTCAGGATCAGGTACGTCCGCATACACCCCCGCGCAAAGGCCCACACCCCGGCCTCGTCCTCGGTGCGCAGCGCGTGGGCGTCGAAGTGCCGCGGCCCGTCGTAGCCCCCCTCCTCCAGCAGTTGCACGGTGAAAAAGGCGCCCTTGAGGTTCTCGGCCCCGAACCTCAGATCCTGGTCGAATCTCCCCGGCTTCTGGTCGTTGAGGTCGATGTGGAAGAGTTTCCCGGCGTCGAGCGCCTGCGCGACGGCGTGCGGGAAGGAGAGCCCCGCCATCGTCTCGTGGGCGAATTCGGGGTTGAGCCCGAAGAGGTCCGGCTGGTCGAGGGTGGCGATGAACCCCAGCGCCGAGCCGACCGTCGGCAGGAAGATGTCGCCGCGCGGCTCGTTGGGCTTGGGTTCCAGCGCGAAGCGGTAGCCGTAGCCCTGATCCTGGCTGTACTGGGCCAGGAAGTTCAAGGAGTCGCGGAACCACGAGAGGGCGTCGAGCAGCTTGCCCCCGGCGTCCACTTCCGTTCCTTCCCGTCCACCCCAGAAGACGTAGGTGGTCGCGCCCAGCTCCGCGCCGAGGTCCATGGAGTGCATGACCTTTTGGAGGGCGTAGGCCCGCACCCGCGCGTCGGCGGAGGTGAAGGCGCCGTCCTTGAAGGCAGGGTCGGTGAACAGGTTGGTGGTCGCCATCGGGACGACGAGCCCGTGGTCGGAGAGCGCCTGCCGGAACTCGCGGACGAGGCGGTCACGTTCCTGGGCGGAGGCGTCGATGGGCACGAGGTCGTTGTCGTGGAGATTCACCCCGTAGGCACCGAGTTCGGCGAGCTTCTGCACGATGTAGGGGGCGCTCAGGGGCTTTCTCGTCGGTTCACCGAAGGGGTCGCGGCCGGGGTTGCCCACCGTCCACAGGCCGAAGGTGAATTTGTCTTCCCTGGAGGGGCGGTAATCCTGCATGTCTGGTTCCTCGCTGTGGTCGAAGGGGGGGGGAGGGTGGAAGGTCAGCCGGGGCCGTACAGCCGCACGAACGTCTCACGGTAGCGCGGGTACGCCCCGCCCAGGCCCACCCGTGGCGGAACAGGTCGGGTTCCCGGGGACAGGCCCTCCACCGCGGCGGGAAGGTCGGGGAACAGGCCCGCGGCGGGCATCGCCAGGATGGCCGCGCCGTGGGCCGCGCCCGGTTCCCGCTCGGGGCGCCGCACCTCCAGTCCCAGCGCCCCCGCGACCAGGCCCAGCCACAGGTCGCTGCGCGCGCCCCCGCCCGTCGCTGCGAGCGCGTCGAGGGGGGCCAGGGGCCGCATCACCGCGTAGGCGTCGGCCAGGCTGAAGGCCACCCCCTCCAGCAGCGCCCGGGTGAGGTGCCCCCGCCCGTGCGCGAGCGAGAGGCCCACCCAGCTCGCGCGCAGCTCGGGGTTCATGTGCGGGCTGCGCTCGCCCGCCAGGAAGGGCAGGAAGGTCAGCCCCTCCGCCCCGTCCGGCACGGCCCCCGCCTCGGCGAGCAGGGTCGCCAGCGGGACCTCCGGGGCGATCCGGCTGTGCAGCCACCCCAGCGCCCCCGCCGCCGAGAGGGTCACGCCGAGCAGGTGGTACCCGCCGTCGGCGTGGCAGAACAGGTGGACGCGGCCCTGTGGGTCCGGTGTGGGCCGGGTCAGGGGCGCGAACACCACGCCGCTCGTGCCCAGGCTCACGCTGCCCACCCCGGGGCGGCGGCTGGAGAGGCCCAGGGCCACACCCGCCGCCGCGTTGTCCCCCCCGCCCGCCACGACCGGCAGCCCCGCCGGAAGGCCCGTCGCCCGCGCCAGGTCGGCCCGGAGGGACCCCACCACCGCCCAGGACTCCCGCACGGGGGGGAAGAGGTCCCGCGGCAGCTCCAGGGCGGCCAGCACGTCCCCGTCCCAGTCCCGGCTCGCCAGGTTGAGCGCCCCCACCCCCGAGGCGTCCGACGGTTCGGTCGCCAGCTCCCCGGTGAGGACGTACCCCAGGTAGTCCTTGGGGAGCAGGGCGTGGCGCACCCGGGCGAAGTTCTCCGGCTCGGCAGAGCGCAGCCACAGCAGCTTGGGCAGCTGGAAGCCGGTCACGGCCCGGTTGCCGGTGCGGGCGATCAGGTCGGCGCGGGGGATGCGGGCCTCGATCTCCTCGACCGCCTCCCCGGTGCGCTGGTCGTTCCACAGGGGCGCGGGGCGAATCACCCCGCCGCGGGCGTCGAGGGCGACCAGGCCGTGCATCTGGCCGGAGAGGCCCAGGGCGAGCGGGCGGTGGTCCCCGAGAGCCCCGGTGAGGGACCGCAGGGCGTCCACCGCCGCGTTCACCCAGTCCGCCGGGTTCTGCTCGGTCCAGCCGGGGCGCGGGGTGAGCAGCGGGTAGCCCCGGGTCACCTCGGCCACGACCTGCCCCTCCCGGTCCAGCGCGACGGCCTTCACGCCGCTGGTGCCCAGGTCCACCCCCAGCGTGACCTCAGACATCGGTGCGGTACTCCAGGAAGTCGAAGTCCGCCGTGAAGCCCAGCCCCTCCAGGTCCTGCGCCCACAGCGCGACGAAGGTGCCGGTGAAGCCCAGCCCGCCCTCGACCTCGTCGCACAGGAAGCTGGCGTCCACCGTGGCGAGGTCCTCCCACGCCTCGCCGTTCTCCGACACGCTGAAGGTGGCGTCCCCGTCCAGGTAGCGCACCCGCAGGTGAACGTCGCCGTGCGCGAGCCGCACCGCCCGGCCCAGCGGGGCCGCGTACCGGCGGTGGTGGCAGCGGGTGACGCTCGCCAGCAGGCCCTGGTCGCCTCGCGAGACGCTCAGGGAGAGCCAGTTGGCGGTGTCGTAGTACAGGGCCAGGCCCGCCGAATGCTGGAAGTGCCGGGGCTCGCAGCGCACCCGGGTGCGCGCCTCGGCCCGCAGCTCGTCGAGGCGGCGGCCCACCAGGGACTGCCGGTCGAGGGCGTTCAGGGGGGCGCGGCCCCTCAGCCGCAGCCAGCCGGGGTTCGAGCCCAGGTCGCACCACTCGGGCGTGGCGGGGGCGCGCAGGGTCTGCCACTCGTCCCCCAGGGTGGGACCGTCGAAATCGTCCCGCCACACGGCGGGGCGCGGGCGGGGCCGGGCGGCGGGGGGCGCGGGCACCGCCACCCGCGGCGCGTTCCCCCCCTGCGCCAGGCGCGGCCAGCCGTCCTCGCCCCAGGTCAGGGCCTGAAGCGCGGTCTCCCGGCCCAGCGGGCAGGGGCGCCGCCCGTTCGGCAGCCGCCGCGCGAGGGGGCGCCCGCACAGGTGCGCGAGGTACCACTCCCCGTCCGGCGTGTCCACCAGGCTGGCGTGCCCCGCCTTCTGGAGGGGGAGGTCCGGGCTATCCACGCTCGTCAGCAGCGGGTTGCCGGGGTGCGTCTCGTAGGGGCCGAGGGGCTGGCGGGAACGGGCGACGGTCACGGCATGACGGTAACTCGTGCCGCCCTCGGCGACCACGAGGTAAAACCACCCGTCCCGCTCGTACAGGTGCGGCCCCTCGGTGAGGCCGATGCTCGTGCCCGTGTAGACCAGGCGCCGCTCGCCGACCAGCCGCCCCGCCGCCGGGTCGTACTCGTGCGCGGCGATGCCGGGAAAGGCGTTGAACCCCGGGCGGTGGTCCCACAGCGCGTACAGCAGCCAGGCGCGCCCATCCGGCGTGAAGTGCAGCGAGGGGTCGAAGCCGCCCGAGGTGAGGTAGACCGGGTCGCTCCAGGGTCCCTCCAGGGCGGGGGCGCTGACGTGGTAGTTGGGGCTGTCCTTGGGCGCGTCGAGGTCCCCCCACGCCTGCACGACGGTGTAGACGAGGTGAAAGCGTTCCCCGTCGTGCGAGAGGTGCGGCGCCCAGATGCCGCCCGAGTCGGGGACCCCGCCCAGGCGGAGCAGACGCTCCTCATTCAGCAGGTGCCCGCACGGGGTCCAGGTCACGAGGTCGTCCGAGCGGTGGACCCGCACGCCGGGCCACCACTCGAAGGTGCTCGTGGCGAGGTAGTACGTGCCGCCCACCCGCAGGATCGAGGGGTCGGGGTGAAAGCCCCGCAGCACGGGGTTCTCGATGACGGCGCTCAGGGTTCCAGTCACGGCCTCACCAGTATGGGGTCCAGGCCCGGGTCGCGCGCGTCAGGGCCTCGAGGTAGAAGTAGTCGCCCCACAGCGTCCCCTCGTCCACGCCGACATTCTCGGGGCGGCTGTAGACCCCGTGCAGCAGCAGGGCGTCGCTGCCGTCCTCCTCCCCCGGGGTGTAGGCGCGGGCGAGCGAGCCCAGGGTCGCCAGGCCCCACTCGCGGTAGCGCTCCCCCTGGCCCGCCGGAAGCTGCTCCGCCAGGGCCAGCAGCCCGCAGGCGGCGATGGCGGCCGCCGAGGAGTCGCGCGGCTCCGGGGACGGCTCGCGGAAGTGGAAGTCCCAGTACGGCACGAGGTCGGCGGGCAGCCGCTCGAGGTAGTGGTCGGCGACCCGGCACGCGACCCGCAGCAGCTCGCCGTCCCCGGAGAGCGCGGCGTTCAGGGCGAAGCCGTACACGCCCCAGGCCTGCCCGCGCGACCAGGTGGAGTCGTCGGCGTGGCCCTGGTGGGTGCGGCCATGCAGGGGCGTCCCCGTCTCCGGGTCGAAGTAGAAGGTGTGGTGGGTGCTGTGGTCCCCGCGCACCAGGAAGCGGGCGGCCTGCCGGGCGTGCGAGATCGCCGCCTCGCGGTAGCGCGCCTCGCCGCTCTCGCGCGCGGCCCAGTGCAGCAGCGGCAGGTTCATCAGGCAGTCCACGATCATGCGCCCGCGCTGCCGGGGGTCGTTCAGGTCTCCCCACGCCTGGATGATCCCCGCGCGGGGCAGGAAGCGGGCATGGAGCAGTTCCGCGGCCTCCAGGGCGGCGGCCCGGGCCTGCGGGTTCCCGGTCAGGCGCCAGGCCGCCACGCACGACAGGGTGTAGAGAAAGCCGAGGTCGTGGTGCCCCACGTCCGCGCGCAGCGCCAGCCGCTCGGCGAAGCTCGCCACGTGCGCCTCGGCGCTCTCCCGGAACGCGGGGTCGCCGGTGTGTTCGTAGGCCAGCCAGAACAGGCCGGTGGAGAAGCCGGTCGTCCACCCCACGTTGGAGGCCCGGGCCGGGTAGCGCCCCGCGCGCGTGGTGTCGTCCGGGAACACGTGGGTAAAGGCCCGGCGGTGATCCCCGACGGTGCCCAGGGCGCGGGCCAGCGCACCGCGCAGCTCGGTTTCCGTGGGCAGGGGCTTGAGGACGGTGTCGGTCATGTCGTCTCCTGACGGGTGTGGGGGGGAATGGCGCCGCGGTGGCGCAGCACGTGGGCGCTGGCGCGGTGCGCGTGGGCCGCCGCGTCGTGCGGGAGCGCGCCGCGGGCCAGGCTGAGGAGAAAGTCGCCGTTCCACGCGTCGCCCGCGCCGGTGCTGTCCACCACGGCGACGGGCTGGGCGGGCACGTGGGCCACGGCGCCGCGGGCCGCGAGGTAGGCCCCCCGCTCGGCGGCCTTGAGGGCCACCAGGGGGACGCACTCGCCGAGCCGCGCGAGCGCCTCGTCGGCGGGAAGGTGTTCGGGCAGGCCCAGCGCGGGCAGGTCGGCGGGCAGGCTGGGGAGCAGCACGTCCACCAGGGGGGCCAGTTCCCCCCAGGCCCGCCGGGCCGCGGGCGCCCCGCCCCGGGCCGCCCACAGGGACGCGCGGTAGTTCGGGTCGAAGGCCACCGTGACGCCCGCGGCCCGGGCGATCCGGGCGGCCTCCAGCGTCGCGGCCTGGGCGCTGTCGGAGAGGGCCTGGGTGATCCCAGACAGCAGCAGCGTCCGCGTGGACGCGAGGTGCGCGGCGTCGAGGTGTTCGGGAGCCAGGTGACTCGCGGCGCTGCCCGCCCGCCGGTACGTGAACTCGCGCTCGCCGTTCACGAGCGAGATGAAGTACACCCCGTTCTCGCCGGGGACCAGGGGCGCCCGCGACACGTCCACCCCCTCGGCCTCCCACTCGCGCCGCAGGCCCGGGCCGAAGGGGTCGTCGCCCACCCAGGTCACGAGGCTGACCCGGCCCCCCGCCCGGCTGGCGGCGACGAGGGCGTTCAGCACGTCCCCGCCCCAGCGCCGCCGCAGCACCGCCGCCTCCCCCAGTGGCTCGTCGGCGAAGAGTTCCACCATCGCCTCGCCCACGCCGATCAGGTCGAACCTCATGCGCCCACCGGCCCCGCGGCCCGGAGGGCGCCGCGGACAGCGACCTCCACGGCCTCCCAGTCGCCCGAACGCAGCGCCGTGCCCGGGAAGAGCTGGCCCCCCAGCCCCACGGCGAGGGCGCCCGCCGCGAGGTAGCCGCCCACCTCGCGCGGCTCGATGCCGCCCGTCGCCATCACGCGCAGCCCCGGCAGCGGCCCGCGCAGGTCGCGCAGGTAGGCGGGGCCGCCCAGCGCCCGGGCCGGAAACAGCTTCACGGCGGGGACGCCCAGCGCCAGGGCGCGCACGACCTCGCCCGGGGTCAGCACCCCGGGCAGGTAGGGCACGCCCGCCTCCCGGGCGAAGGCGGCTACGTCCTCCCCGAGGTGGGGGCTCACCAGGAAGGATGCGCCCGCCGCCACGGCCTCCTCCGCCTGAGACGCGTTCATCACGGTGCCCGCGCCCAGCAGCACCCGCTCCCCCCGCAATTCAGCCAGCGCCTCGGAGACGCCGGGCGTGGTGAAGGTCAATTCCAGCGCGCCGAGTCCTGCGCGGACGCTCGCCCGGGCCGCCTCCACCGCCGCCGCCGGGGTCCCGGCCCGCAGCACGCCGACGACCCGCGCCGCACCCAGGGCACCCGTCACGTCCGGCCCGGGGACCGTCATAGGTTCGCCCCGTTGCTGGCGATCACGTCGCGGTACCACGCCGCCGACGCCTTGGGGGTCCTCACCTGGGTCACGAAGTCGGTGTGGATCAGCCCGAAGCGCTTGGAAAACCCCTGCGCCCACTCGAAGTTGTCCGTCCAGGTCCAGTGGAAGTAGCCCTCCACGGGCACGCCCTCCGCGCAGGCCCGGCGCAGCTCGCGCAGGTAGCGGCGGGTGAAGTCGATGCGCTGCGGGTCGTCCACCCGCCCGTCCAGGCTCACCCAGTCCAGGCCCGCCATGCCGTTCTCGGTGATCACGACGGGCAGGCCGTAGCGTTCGTGGTAGAAGCGCGGCGCCCAGCGCATCACCTCGGGGGTGAGCTTCCAGTCGTAGGCCGTCTGCGGGTGCCCCTCGCGGGTGGGCACCTTCTCCGGCCCTCCTTCGCCCGCGCGGATCGTCGCCCCGTGGTAGAGATTCACCCCGTAGAAGTCGGTGGGCTCGGAGATCACGGCGAGGTCGCCCTCCGCCACCCGCGGCGCGTCCGCCCCGTAGCGGGCCAGGCCCTCCTCCGGGTAGCGGCCCAGCAGCACGGGGTCGGCCCACCAGGCGTTGTTCCACAGGTCGTCGCGCACGCCGAACATCCACGCGCGGGCGGCCTCCACGTCCCGCGCCTCCTCGCTGGCGGGCACGGCCCCCACGCCCACGGGCGCGAAGCCGATCCGCAGGGGCTGCCGCGCCCCCGCCCGCAGCGCCCGGACCGCGTGCCCGTGCGCGAGCAGGGCGTGGTGCCCCGCTTGCAGCGCGTCCGCGCGGGAGAGCGTAAGGCCCGGCGCGTGTTCGCCGGTGTGCAGCCCCAGCCCGATGAAGCACTGCGGCTCGTTGAGGGTCATCCAGTGCGCCACCCGGTCGGAGAAGCGCTCGGCGAGGATGGCGGCGTACTCGGCGAAATACCCGGGCACGTCCGGGTTGAGCCAGCCGCCGCGCACCTGGAGGGCCGAGGGCAGGTCCCAGTGGAAGAGGGTGAGCCAGGGGGTCACGTTCGCCGCGAGCAGCTCGTCCACCAGGCGGTCGTAGAAGTCCAGCCCTGCCTCGTTCACGGCTCCGCGCCCCTCCGGCTGGATGCGCGGCCAGGCGACCGAGAAGCGGTACGCGCCCAGCCCGAACTCGCGCATCAGGGCCACGTCCTCGCGGTAGCGGTGGTAGTGGTCGCAGGCCACGTCGCCCGTCTGCCGCTCGTGCGAGCGTCCGGCGCGGGTGAAGTCGTCCCACACCGAGGAGCCCCGCCCGCCCTCGCGCACGGCGCCCTCGATCTGGTAGGAGGCGGTGGCCGCGCCCCAGGCAAAGTTCTCGGGAAAACTCACGTTGTGCTCCTAACGGGCCAGCCAGCCCCCGTCCACGACGAGCACATGCCCGTGGACGTAGTCGCTGGCCCCCGACGCGAGAAAGACGGCGGCCCCCGCGAGGTCGGCGGGACTGCCCCACCGCCCGGCGGGAATGCGTTCCAGAATCTGGCGCGACCGCTCCGGGTCCGCGCGCAGGGCCGAGGTGTTGCCGGTCTCGATGTAGCCCGGCGCGATGGCGTTCACGTTCACCCCGCGGGCCGCCCACTCGTTGGCGAGGGCCTTGGTTAGCCCCGCCACGGCGTGCTTGCTCGCCGCGTACGCGGGCACCCGCACCCCGCCCTGAAAGGAGAGCAGCGAGGCGACGTTGATGATCTTGCCGCGCCCCCGGGCGAGCATGGAGCGCCCCACCGCCTGAGAGAGGTGCCACACCGCGTTCAGGTTCACGTCGAGCACCGCCCGCCAGTCCTCCTCCGGGTACTCCGCGGCGTCCTGGCGGCGGATGATCCCCGCGTTGTTCACGAGGATGTCGATGGGACCCAGGCCCGCCTCGACCTCCGCGACGAGGGGCGCGACCGTTGCCGGGCCGGCGAGATCGGCCTGAACGCTCAGGAACCGCCGCCCGGCCCTCTCGACTCCCGCGCCAGTCGTCTCGGCGGTGCCGCTGTGGACCACGACGGCCACATCCGCGCCCGCCTGAGCCAGCCCCAGCGCGACCGCCTGCCCGATGCCGCCCGCGCCCCCAGTCACCAGGGCCACGCGGCCCTCCAGCGAGAAGGGAGAGGTCACGCGGGCACCTGCCGTTCGGGCGCGGAGGTCAGGTCCACGTCCTCCAGCCGCACGTGGCGGCCCTGCTGTGCGGACTCTGCAACGGCTTCCATCACGTCGAGCACGTGCAGGGCGAGGTCACCGCTCGCGCGGTGGGGCCTCCCCTCACGGATCGCCGCGCACAGGTCCGCCAGCCCCAGGCCCCGCGCGTTGTCGGTCGGCCCGTCTCGCAGCGGCACGTCCTCCCAGGTTTTCGTTCCCGGCTCGTAGCGGCGCAGCGGTCCGCCGAAGGTGTTGGGGTCGGGCAGGACCAGCGTGCCCGCCTCGCCGTGCAGCTCCAGGTGGGGCGAGGCCGAGCGGTGGGCCTCGAAGCTGGTCACCAGGTTTGCCAGGGCACCGCCGGCGAAGCGCAGGGCCACCACGTCGTGCGTGGGCACGGTCACGGGGATGACCTCGCCCCGGCGCGGCTCGCTGCTCACCGTGCGCGTCGGTCGTCCGATGCCGCGCAGGGCCGTCACCTCCGCGACCGGGCCCAGCAGCGTCACCAGCGCGGTCAGGTAGTACGGCCCCATGTCGAGCAGCGGCCCGCCCCCCGGCGCGTAGAAGAAGGCGGGGTTGGGGTGCCACCCCTCGCGGTCCGCCGCCGTGAAAAAGGCGCTGGCGGAGGTGACGCGCCTGATGCTCCCGGCCTCCACGAGCGCGCGGGCCGTCTCCAGCCCCACCCCCAGGAAGGTGTCGGGCGCGCAGCCGACCCGCAGGTCCCGTTCCCGCGCCTCAGCCAGGATGCGCCGCCCGTCTGCCCCATTCGTCGCCAGCGGCTTCTCGCTGTAGACGTGCTTTCCCGCGCGCAGGGCGCTCAAACTGACCTCCGCGTGCGCGTCCGGCGGGGTGAGGTTGAGCACCACATCCACGTCGGGCGCGGCGAGCAGGTCCGGCACGCCCCGGGCGGGGACGCCGAACTCCTCGGCACGGGATCGGGCTGCCGTCTCGTTCTGGTCGGCGCACGCGACCACCGTGAACTCGGGGAAGCGGGCGGCGTTCCGCAGGTACGTCGCGGCGATGTCGCCGCAGCCCACCACGCCGACCCTCAGCGCGCTGCCCACGCCAGCCCCCTCTCGATCAGGTCCTGCGCGGCGGGGCAGGCGTCAAAGGTCGCGTCGTCGTGCCCGACGGAGCAGTAGAAGACCCGGCCCTGCCCGTGCCGCCGGGTCCAGGCGACCGGCATCCGGTGCCCCGCCACCCACGGCGCCCCCTCGCCCGCGAAGGTGGTCGTGGCGATCACCTCGTTGTTGGGGTCGACGTGTAGGTAGTACTGCTCGCTCGTCACCTCGAACTCGGGGAGCCCCTCGGCGAGCGGATGGCCGGGTTCCGGCACCACCGTGTACGTCACCCGGTCGCCGGGATGCGCGACGAACTGCCCGCCCACCATGAACTGATACGCCGTGTCGGCCCGGAAGGCGTCGGCCAGGCCGCCGTGCCAGCCGCCCAGCCCCGCGCCCGCCTCCACCGCCGCGCGCAGGCACCGCGACTGGTCCGGGCTGAGCGTGCCCATCGTCCAGTTCATCACGATCAGGTCGGCCTGACCCAGCAGCGGGGGCTCCTCCAGCGCCGTGAGGTTCTCGCGCACGGCCACCTCGAACCCGCGCCGCCCCAGGGCCGCGGCGAAGCGGGCGGTGGTCCGCTCCGGCTGGTGGCCCTCCCAGCCGCCGGAGAGCATCAGCGCGTGCCTCACACCATCCCCACGGTCTTCTGCACCCAGCCGACCTCCGGGTCGAGCCGCACCCCCTGCGTCCGCCCATCCCCGGCCAGGAACCACAGGTAGTAGCTCTGGTAGCCGGGCGCCGCCGCGTAGGTGTGGTACCCGTGCGGGATGGAGAGCAGCGTGTCGTCCCGGACGGTGTAGGTCGTGTCATACCCCCGTTCCGGCGAGTAGTGCCGCGCCAGCCCGAAGCCCTCGGGGGAGGACACCCGGAAGTAGTACATCTCCTCGTGGAAGACTTCTGGTCCCTCGTTGACCTCGTGCTTGTGGGGCGGGTAGGTGCTCCAGTTGCCGCTGGGGGTGATGGTCTCGCCCACGATGAGTCTGGAAGCCGGCAGGCCGTTGGGCTGGACCAGGATTTCGCGGAACTGGCGGGTGTAGTTCAGCGTCCCCCACTGCCCGGTGTTGACCTGCTCGGGCCTGATCTCGTAGGGCTCGGTGTCGAGGTCGGACGGGGCGGAGGGCAGGGCGGCCTCCAGCCTGCTGAGCGCGGTGACGGTGTAGGTGCTGTTCCTGGGCAGGTAGACCGAGTGCGGCAGGCCCGCGAAGACGTTCGGCCTTCCGCCAACGGACTCGAAGACCCGCCCACTGACCTCCACCCTTGCCTTGCCGGATAGGACGACGAGCAGCACCTCGCGCTCACCAGTCTGGCCCGAATGCGTCTGGCCCGGTGTGAGGTGCAGGCGCTCGAACCCCAGCAGCGCGCAGCCGTGGTCCTGGGGGACGGCGTGCGGGCCGCTGAGGCTATGAAAAAACGTCACGGGGTCTCCTTGCGGTAGCGGGGCAGGCGTTCCAGGGGGGCGGGGACGACGAGGCGCGCGGGGCCCTCGACCACATGGCCGTCGTCCCCCCGCCAGCGCCCGGGCGGAAAGACGACCTCGCGCTCGCGGGCGCCCTTCGTCAGCACCGGCGCGACGAGCAGGTCGTCGCCCAGCAGGAACTGGTCGCCCACCCCGGCGTAGCCCTGGTGGGGGTAGACGTACTCCAGCGAGCGGAGGATGGGCTCCCCGGTGCGGGCGGCGTGGCGGGCGAGCGTCAGGATCTCGTCCGCGTGCCGCACATGCAGCTCGGCCATCTCGCGGCACAGGGCGAGGTGCGCCCCGTCCAGCACCCGCCACGGGGCGGTCGAGAACTGGAGCATGGGGAAGAGGGCCGCCGCCTGCGCGTAGCGCACGAACAGCTCCGCGTCCATCTGGAAGCCCGGCTTGATGAACGTCTCGATGTCGCCGCCGCCCACCATGTCCGCGCAGGTGTAGGGGTGCCCGATCAGCCCCTGCGCCAGCCCGCTGGGGATCAGGCTGGCGAGGCCGAACTCGTCCCAATGTGTGCCTTGTCCTTGAGCCGCTGGGCGAGGGCCTGCCCGCCGAGCTTCCAGCACGCCCGGTACTCGTTGAGGGGAAAGCGCAGCCCCAGCCGCGCCCACGCCTCGCACTGGGCCGCCGGGCCGCCCACCCCCACCATACGGTCGTCCGCCCGGTAGAAGATGGGGTCGCCCGCGTCGAGCTTGAAGCCGTCCACCCCGTAGTCGGCTTGCAGGCGGCCAAGCTGCTCGTTCATCCAGTTCACGGCGCCGGGGTGGGTCAGGTCGAGGACGGCGCTGTACCCGTTCCACCAGCGGCGCAGGGCGACCTGGCCGGAGGCGTCCAGCAGCAGCAGGCCGCGTTTTTCCAGCCAGCGGAACTCCTCGCTGTCGGGGCTCACGAAGGGGCAGACCCACAGCATGACCGGGAAGCCCATCTCCTGAAGCTGGCGCACGAGCGCCGCGGGGTCGGGAAAACGCTTCCGGTCGAAGTCCCAGTGCCCGTAGCCGCGGTGCCAGTTGTCGTCGATCATCAACACGCCGGTGGGGAAGCCGTGGTCCAGGATGCCCCGGGCGTAGGCCAGCACCCCCTCCTGGGTGCCGCCGTACCCGTGTTCGATCCAGGTATTGTACTGCGGGCGGGTAAAGAGCCGCTCGTCGGGGAGCGTCCCGCTGGGCGGGAAGTGGCGCGCCGAGGCGGCGAGGAAAGCGCCCCGCAGCGTCCCGAACCCCTCCTCCAGTCGGGCTTCCCCGCGCAGGCGCAGCCCGGTCCCGTCCACCTCGAAGGCGAAGGGGGCGTCACTCCAGAGGTAGCGGCCCTGGTCCGAGAGCAGCAGGGGAGCGCCCTGGTTGCCGCTCAGGTCGCGGGCGAGGTCGCGGCTCAGGGGCGCGCGGCCGAAGGGCATGTGGAGGCCGTCGTCGTTCAGCCCGCCCCACCAGCCCTCCCCGGGCCGGTGGGGGACGAACAGCGAGGTGCCGGGAAGGTCCTTGGTCGTCAAGGCCGCCTCACTTCTTCGCGTTGTAGCGGTCGAGGGCCTTTTGCATGATCGCGCGGGCGTCGAGCAGGCCCTGGTTCTTCAGGGTCGCCTGGAAGCGGTCGTAGGCGTCCAGGCTCTCGCGCCCGGTGATGTAGCGGGTCGACATCTCCGCCAGGTAGGTCTGGACATCGTTCATGATCGAGGCGAAGCGCGAGGCGTCCTCGGCGGCGGGCGAGATGGGCGGCAGCAGCAGGGCGGTCGAGGCCCGGCGCCAGGTCTTGTTGGCGGCGAGCGCCTCGGGCGAGCGCACCGGCACGCGCGGGTCCTGCACGAAGGGGCCGTCGAAGGAGCCGCGGGCATAGCGGGCGAGGGACTGCGAGAAGGGGAGCTTGTCGTTGTTCCGCACGTCCGCCGTGAACACCGGCTGGCCGTTCTGCATGACGTAGCTCTGCCCCAGGATGCCGAAGTTGAACAGCATCGAGCCGTCCTTGCTGTAGGCGTAGTCGAGCAGCTTGACCGTCTCCCGGATGTTGCGGTTCTTGCTGGAGATCGCCGCGCCCGTGCCGGGGAAGATCTTGTTGGCGTCGGGGTTGGAGTTGTAGCCCACCCGGTCCTTGCCGCTGGGGTAGGCCGCGCCGACCAGCTTGAAGCCGGGCGTCTTGGCGAGGTCGTTCAGGCGCGTGAGGGTCCCGCCCGCGAAGCCCAAGGTCGAGCCCGCCAGGTTGTTGAGCATCTTGGCGTCGAATTGGTTCTGGTTGGCGACCACGTAGTCGGGATCGATCAGCCCCTCGGCGTACCACTTCCGCATGGTGGCGAGGAAGTTCTTGTACTCGGGTTCCAGCGCGTGGTGGGTCACCTTGCCGTCCTTCAGGAAAAAGCCCCCCTGAAGGGCGAAGGCGCCGCCAAAGGCCCCCAGCAGGGCGTCGCTGCCGTTGGCGAAGCTCTGGCCGTTCCACACCCAGGGCAGCTCGTCGGCCTTGCCGTTGCCGTTGGGATCGCGGGTCTTGAACGCCCTCAGCGTCCGGTACCACCCGTCGATGGTGGTGGGCGCGGGCAGGCGCACCTTGGTCAGCCAGTCCTGGCGGATGACCGGGCCGGAGAAGACCCGCAGGCTGGGGTCGACCCGCAGGAACGGGAAGGCGAAGATGTCCCCGTCGGCGGTCGTGATCTCCTTGCGGATCTTGGGGTTCTTGTCCAGCAGCGCCTTGAGGTTGGGGGCGTACTGGTCGACGTAATCGTTCAGGCGGATAATCAGCCCGTCCTTGAGCGCCTTTTCGGGGCCGCCGGGGTAGAAGTTCCAGTTGTACTCGATGATGTCGTTCAGCTCACCCGAGGCCGCCATCAGCGAGAGGGCCTGGGCGGGCGTGTTGCCGGTGTAGGGCACGTGTGTGAACGTTAACTCAATCCCCGTGCGTTTCTGGACCTCCTTGTACGCGCCGATGTCGTCGTAGCTCTTGACCACGGCCGCCGCGTTGGGGCTGATGGGCACCCAGTAGCTGAGCTTGAGCGGCTTGGTGACGATGGGGAGCTTGAGGGGCTCGGGGGCCGCCTGGGCGGCGGTGGCGAGGGCGAGGAGGGCGGCGAGCGTGACCTTGTGGCGCATGTCAGACCTTCTTTCGGGGGAAGTGCGGGGGTGGTGGGGGAGGGGAGGGGGGCCTAAGCGCGTTCATTCCTTGACGCCGCCGATCATCACCCCCTTGACGAAGTAGCGTTGCAGGAAGGGGTAGAGGAACAGGATCGGCAGCGTGGCCGCGATGATGGTGGCGTACTTGATGGTGGCGGCGATGGACTCGCGGTCGTCGGCCTGCCCGGTCATCATGTCCGAGGTCTGGTTGGCAACCAGGATCTCCTGCAACACCATCTGGAGGGGATACAGGCTGCGGTCCTTGAGGTAGATCAGCGCGCTGAAGTAGGAGTTCCAGTGGCCGACCGCGTAGAACAGCGCGATCACGGCGATGGTGGGCAGCGTGAGCGGCAGGTACACGTGCCGCAGGATGGTGAGGTCCGAGGCCCCGTCGATGCGCGCGGCCTCCTCCAGCTCGCGCGGCACGTCCTCGAAGGCGGTTTTCAGGATCAGCAGGTTCCACGCGCTGATGGCGGTGGGCAGGATCAAGGCCCAGCGGGTGTCGAGCAGCCCCAGGTCCTTGACGAGCAGGAAGGTGGGGATCAGCCCGCCCGAGAAGAACATGCTGGCGATGATCAGCAGCAGCACCGGCTTGGCGACCCGCAGGCCGGGCCGGGTGAGGGCGTAGGCCCCCAGGCAGGTGAGCAGGACGTTCAGGGCCGTGCCGACCACCACGTAGAAGAGGGTGTTGAGGTAGCCGCTGCGGATCAGCGGGTTGTCCCACACCGCGCGGTAGGCGTCGGTGGAAAAGCCCAGCGGCCACAGCAGCAGGCCCTCGTGCGCGGCGAGCCGGGCGGGGTCGCTCAGGGACGCGACGACCACGTAGTAGAAGGGGTAGAAGGTGACGATCACCAGGGCGAGCAGCAGCAGCACGTTGAAGGTGTCGAAGACCTTTTCCCCGGTACTCTTGCGCAGCCCCGGACGGAGGGTCCGGCGGGCGGGGGCGGCGGGCGCTAGGATTCGCTCGCTGGGAACGCTCACCACAGCCCCCTTCCGGTGAAGCGGCGCGAGAGTCGGTTCGCCAGCAGCAGGAGGACCAGGCTCACGACGGCATTCACCAGGCCCACCGCCGCCCCGTAGGAGTAGTTCGCCTCCAGCAGGCCGCGCCGGTACACGGTGGTCGAGATCACGTCCGCGGTCTCGTAGACGGACGGGTTGTACAGCAGGATGATCTTCTCGAAGCCCACGGTCGTCATCTGGCCCAGCCGCAGGATGAGCAGCGTCATCACGATGGGCACCAGGCCCGGCAGGGTCACGTGGAGCATCTGCTGCCAGCGGTTGGCCCCGTCCACCTTGGCGGCCTCATAGAGCGTGGGGTTGATCGAGAGCAGCGCGGCGAGGTAGATGATCGAGCCCCAGCCCACCGACTGCCAGATGCCCGAGCCGACGTACAGGCTGCGGAAGTACGCCGGGTCCCCGAAAAAGCCGATCCGCTCCCCGCCGAAGGCGGCGATGATATCGTTAACAACACCGCTGCGCGCGAACACGTCCAGGGTCAGCCCGGCCACCACCACGACGGAGATGAAGTGCGGCAGGTAGGTGATCGTCTGCACGAAGCGCTTGAAGCGCTCGCTGGTGACCTCGTTGAGCAGCAGGGCCAGGATGATGGGCGCGGGGAAGCCGAAGACCAGGTCCCACACGTTGATCATCAGCGTGTTGACGACCACGCGCTGGAAGTAGAAGGAGTGGAAGAAGTCCTGGAACCACTGGAAACCGACCCAGGGGCTGTCCCAGATGCCGCGCAGCGGGGCGTAGTCCTTGAAGGCGATCTGGAGCCCGTACAGCGGCCCGTACTCGAACACCGCGAAGTACGCCACCACCGGCAGCAGCATCAGGTACACCCACTTGTGCCGGGCGAAGTCGCGCCGCAGCCGGGTCAGGAGTGGGGGCCTGGCCCCCGTTCTCAGGGGGAGTTTACTCGCAGCCATACGCTTGCACCTCCAGGGCCGCGCTCCACGCGGGTCGGGCGGACGGGGGAAGACGGAAAGAACGTGGCGGCCTGAACAGGAAGGAGGGCGGCGCGGTCCCGGGACTCACCGCGAGGCTCCCGGCGGCGCGGTGGAGGCGCGGACGATCAGGGTGCTGGGCAATTCGCGCACGGTGCCGGGTTCGGCCCGCCCGGCCAGCAGGTCGAGGAGGAGCTTGGCCGCCTCCACGCCCAGATCGTGAAAGGGGTGGCGAACCGTGGTCAGCGCGGGGTGCATCTGCGCGCTGGCGGGCACGTCGTCGAAGCCGACCACCGACACGTCGTCCGGCACCCGCAGCCCGGCGTCCTTGACCGCGTCGATGGCGCCGTAGGCGCTGTAGTCGTTCGCCGCGAAGACGGCGGTGGGGGGATTTGGCCCCTCCAGCAGTTCGCGCGTGACCTCAAAGGCGCGCCGCTGAAGGAAGTTGGCGTGGACCACGCGCTCAGGCAAGCCGGCCTCCCGCATCACGTCGCTGTAGGCGCGCTGGCGCTCGGTACTCTGGCCCGAGAGCGGGTCACCACTGAGAAAGGCGATGCGGCGGTGGCCCAGCCCGACCAGATGCTCGGCGGCGGCCCGCGCCCCGAAGTAGTTGTCCCCGCGCACGGCGGACAGCCGCTTGCCCTCGGCGTAGTGGTTGATCAGCACCACCGGGACGGCGCTGGACTCCAGCGAGCACAGGTAGGCGTCGTCCGAGCGGGGCAGCGCGATGATCAACCCGTCGGCCAGCCCGCCGCGCACCATCGCCACCCGCTCGCGCTCGCGCCCGGGATTGGAGCGGGTGGTGTACAGCAAGACATCCAGCCCACTCTCGCTGGCCGCCTCGCTCGCCCCGTTCGCCATCTCCGCGAACATGGGCGCGAGGTCATGCACGATCAGCCCCAGCACCCCGGTTCGCCCGCCCTTGAGCCGCCGGGCCGAGGCGTTGGGCACATAGCCCAGCCGGGCCGCCGCCTCCTGCACGCGGCGCTGGGTGTCCCGGGCAATGCGGCCACTGTCGTTCAGCGCCCGCGAGGCCGTCATGACCGACACCTGGGCCGCCTGGGCCACGTCATGCAGGGTGATTGTCGTACCACTCGAATCTGGCATAGGCACCTGCTTGCGTTAAGGTTAACGCAAGATACGCGCGAGGATGGGCGGGAGGGCTGGTTTGATTGCTAACGTTAACGCAAGCGTACTCCCGCGTCAGGGGTGTGTCAAGGCTGGGGGAGAGACCAGCCTGCTTTTGCACCGGGTCGTTGGGCGGCGGGGAGTGCCGGGCGGGTCCTGCCTCCGGTGGGCGGTCCTGTTGCCCGGGCGGTCTGAGGGCTCGTCCCGGGATAGAGGGTGTTGCGCCAGCCGGGCCGCGCGCGGGCAGAGGTGGCAATTCCTCCCGGTCCAACCCCTGGTTTGACTTTACTAAAAGCTTTAGTTAAAGTCTTTGTCAAAACAGGAGTGTTCTATGGGTCAGCGAGAACTGGCCGGGCCGATGGCTCAACGGCCCGGTCGCCCGTCCAGCAGCCGGAACGCCGTTTTGCAAGCCCTCAAAACCTCTGGGGAACTGACCGTGGAGGAGCTCGTGCGCCGCACCGGCATCAGCCAGCCGACCGTCCTCAAGGCGCTCGGCGCCCTGCAACAGGACGGGTTGATCGAGCGCTCGGGGCAGGGCGAGTCCACTGGGGGCCGCCCCCCCGCCCTGTATCGGTACAACCCCCGGGCCGGGACGGTCCTGGGGCTGGAGGTCGAGCTGCCCGTCGTCCGGGCGGTTCTCACCGACCTGGCGGGCGATGTCCTGGCGGCCTGGCACTGGACCCTCGACCTCGGCCTGGAGGCGCCGCGGTTGCTGGAGGAGTGGCTGGCCGGAGTTCAGGCCTTCGTGACGGGTCAGGTCGCGGGCCGGGCACCCCTGCAAACCTGCGGGCTGGCCGTGACCGGCTTTATCGACCAGGGGCGGGGGGTGTGGCTCAGCACGCCGCGGGTGCCGACGCTGCGCGACTGGCCGGTGGAGCGGCACCTGCACGCCGCGCTGGGCGTCCCCGTCCACCTCCTGCACCAGATCGACGCCCTGACCCTGGCCGAGGCGGGCCGTCAGCCGGGCCAGAGTGAACAGCCCTTCCTGTATTTCGATGTGGCCCAGGGCATCGGGCTGCGGCTGATGCGCGCGGGCGTGCCCCTGACCGGGATGTTCGGGAACGCGGGATTGATCGGCCACACCACCGTCGTGCCGGACGGGCTGCCCTGCGTGTGCGGCAACCGCGGCTGCCTGGAGATGTACGCCTCGGCCCGGGCCTTCCGCCGCCTGCTGGACGAACTCCGCGACCTGCACCCCGGGGCCGCCCTCAACCACCTCGGCCGCCCCGCCGAACTCGCCGACGCCCTGCATCTCGCGGGGAGTGGCGACCCGCATGCGCGGGGGCTGGTCGAACACCTCGTCCGCTTCCTGGGCATCGGCGTCGCCAACGCGGTGAACGTCTTCGAGGTCACCAACGTCGTCCTGGGGGGCTTCGTCTCGGGCGGCGGGGAGGAGTTCCGGCGGCACCTGCTGCACGAGGCCCGCACCCGGCTGCAACCCATCCTGGGCCGCGAACTCCACCTCGTCCTCTCCACCGCCGACCGCGACACCGCCGCGCCGCTGGGCGCCGCCCGGCACGCCCTGCACCACATGGCCCCGCCCACCCCCGCCTAGCACGCGCGGCAGCCCCGCGAGGAGACCCGATGAACCGTTCCCGCACCCGCTTCGCCGTTCCCGCCCTGCTCACCGGCCTGACCCTCGCGCTTTCCGGCGGCGGCGCGCAGGGGAGCGGGCAGACGGTCACCATCCTGATCAACGACTCCCCCTGGTTTCCGGGCTTCAGGGCCATCGCCGAGCAGTACCAGAAGGAGACCGGCAACCGGGTCAACCTGAACGTGACCCCCTTCGCCGGGATGCTGCAAAAAACCCAGAACGCCGTCACCGCGAGGGAGAGCGAGTTCGACCTCGTCAACCTCAACGAGCAGTGGTACATGCGCTTCTACGCGGACGGGCAGATCACGCCCCTGAGGAAGATTGACCCGAACTTCAAACTCGACCCGCAGATCATCGAGTACGACTACGCCACCCGCTGGGACGCCCGCCTGGGGAACTCCACCAGGAACGGCGAGATCCTGGGTCTCCCCATCAACGGGAACATCCAGCTCCTGTACTACCGCAAGGACCTGTTCGACAAGGCGGGCCTGGCGGCCCCGAAAACCTGGGCGGACGTGGAAAAGGCCGCGAGGGCGTCGGCCTGGGCAGCACCGTCATCGTCACGTTCGTCGGGGTGCTGGGCGCCTACAGCCTCACCCGCTTCCGCTGGCCCCCGGCGGTGCGCGGCGGCCTCACCTGGTGGCTGCTGCTGCTCAACCTGATCCCGCCCGTGGTGTTTGCCGGACCCTTCTACGTCATCGCCCGCAGGCTGGGGCTGTACGACACCCTGATCGCCGTCGCGGTCGCGCACGCGGTGATCAACCTGCCACTCGCCGTGTTCATCCTGCAGAGCTTCTTCGCGGACGTTCCCCGGGAGCTGGAGGAGGCCGCCGCCATCGACGGCTGCTCGCGGCTGCACACGCTCACCCGGGTCGTCCTGCCGATCACCCGCCCGGGCGTCGCGGCGGCGGCCCTCCTCGCGTTCATCTTCAGTTGGAAGGACTTCCTGCTGGCCCTCACCCTGACGAGCACCCCGAGGAGCGCCACCATCCCCATCGGCATCGCCGCCTTCGCGCAGGAGTACAGCATCCGCTACGGCGAGATGGCCGCCGCCGCGACGGTGGCGACGATCCCCGCCGTGATCCTCGTGATCTTCGCGCAGAAACACATCGTGCGGGGCCTGACGCTCGGCGCCGTCAAAGGCTGAACGCGCCCCCCCACCCAACGGAGACCCCTTGATGCCCCCCCGCCCCAACATCCTCCTGATCAACTGCCACGACCTCGGTACCTTCCTGGGCTGCTACGGCATCCCGACCGTCCACACACCCCACATCGACGCGCTGGCGGCGGACGGCGTGAGGTTTGGGCGGATGTTCTGCGTCGCGCCGCAGTGCAGCCCGTCGCGGGCCGCGCTGTTCACCGGACGCTACCCGCACACCAACGGCGTGATGGGCCTGACGCACGCCAACTTCGCCTGGGACCTGCACGCCGGGGAGCGGCACCTCGCGGGGCTTTTACGAGAGGCCGGGTACCACACCGCGCTCGTCGGCGTTCACCACGAACTCCGGCACGAGACCATGGAGCAGGTCGCGCGGCGCTGCGGCTTCGACGAGGCGGTGGGCGAGGCCGCGAACGACGACGCGCCCGGGGACGTGATGACCGGGCGGGCGCTGGAGGTCCTGCGGCGCCGGGCAGGCCAGGACCAACCGTTCTACCTCCAGCTCGGGTACTACGAGCCGCACCGCCTCACCCCGAAAATCCGAGAGGAACGCGACTACCTCGGCTTCATCGGCGACTACATCGAACCCGACGACTCCCTGGGCCTGTCCATCCCGCCGTACCTGAGCGACACGCCGGGCGCGCGGGCGGAGACGGCGGAGCTTCAGGGGGCCGTGCGGTACCTGGACGCCTGCGTTGGCCGGGTGCTGAGGGAACTGCGGGCCCTGGGGCTGGAGGAGAACACCCTGATCCTCTTCACCACCGACCACGGGCTGTCCTTTCCCCGCGCGAAGGGCTCGCTGTACGACCCCGGGCTGGAGATCGCGTTCATCGTCCGCTATCCGGCGCGCGGCTGGACCGGGGGGCGCGTGCAGGGGGAGCTGCTCTCCAACGTCGATGTCGTGCCGACCCTGCTGGAGGCGCTGGACCTCCCCGCGCCCCCGAATGTACAGGGCCGGAGCTTCCTCCCCGTGCTGGACGGGGAAGCCTCCCCGCCGCGCCCCGAGGTGTTCTCGGAGATCACCTTCCACGACTACTACGATCCCCGGCGGGCCGTCCGCACCGAGCGGTTCAAGCTCATCGTGAACTTCAGCGCCGCGCCCGCGTTCATGAACACCTCGCAGTCGTGGCGGCCACGGGTCGACACCGAGGACCCGAAGTACCCCATGCTCGCCTACCACCCCCTGACCGAACTCTACGACCTGACCGCCGACCCGCTGGAGCGAGAGAACCTGGCCGACCGGCCCGAGTACCGGGAGGTTCACCGAGCCCTGCTCGCCCGGCTCTTCGGGTGGATGAGGGAGACGCGGGACCCCCTGCTGGACGGGGCCGTGACCTCGCCCCTGCACTGGCGCGCGGTGGAGGCGCTGCGTGAGGCGGAGGGCGGGGAGGTCCGGGTGCCCTTCACTGTGGAACACGGCTGAGGGCCACAGCGTCTCCTGGCGTCGGCGTTCCCCGAACCCGAGCGAGGCGAGTGCCGTGTCCCTGACCCTTCCCGCAGCCATCCTCCGCGAAAGGTCTCTCCTGCCCGTCACCCGGCCACGCGCGATGCGGCGGACGGGCTCATCTACCTCGCTCCCAGGCCGGGCGCCTGTACCCTGCGGGAAGGGTGAAGCCCTGACCTCCACCAGCGACCCATTCCCACCCCGCCCGTCTGACGAGGCCCACGCATGACGCCCACCCACCCCACCCCTCCACCCGGGGACGCCATGCTGTGGATTCCCGGCGGCGCCTTCCAGATGGGCTCCGACCACCACTACCCCGAGGAGCGCCCGGCCCACCGCGTTCACGTGGACGGCTTCTGGATGGACCCTCACCCCGTCACGAACGCCCAGTTCCGCCGGTTCGCCGGGGAGACCGGATACGTGACGCTGGCCGAGCGCGCCCCGGAGCCCGCGGACTTTCCGGGCGTCCCGCCGGAGGCCCTGGTGCCCGGCTCCCTGGTGTTCCGGCCCCCGCCCGGCCCGGTGGGGCTGCACGACTACGCCGCGTGGTGGGCCTACGTGCCCGGCGCGTGCTGGCGTCATCCCGAGGGTCCGGGCAGCACGCTCGCGGGCCGGGACGAGCATCCCGCCGTGCATGTCGCCCTCGAGGACGCCGCCGCCTACGCCGCCTGGGCGGGCAAGGACCTGCCGACCGAGGCCGAGTGGGAGTTCGCCGCCCGGGGGGGACTGGACGGCGCCACCTTCGCCTGGGGCGACGAGGAACGCCCCGGGGGCCGCCTGCTGGCGAACACCTGGCAGGGGAGGTTTCCCTGGGAGAACCTCGCCACGGACGGGTACGAGCGGACCTCCCCGGTCGGGGCGTTTCCCCCGGGTGGGTACGGGCTGCTCGACATGATCGGCAACGTGTGGGAGTGGACCCGCGATCACTTCGGCGGGCACGCGGAGCGGGCGGCCCGCCCGTGCTGCCTGCCGCGCAACCCGCGGGTGGACCTCTCCGCCGGCGGCGGGCGAGCGCGGCGGGTGATCAAGGGCGGCTCGCACCTCTGCGCCCCGAACTACTGCTCCCGCTACCGCCCGGCGGCGCGGCAGGGGCAGGAGGCCGACTCGTCCACGTCGCACCTCGGGTTTCGCTGCGTCGTGCGCCCGGGCCTCTGAGAGGCCGCGAGGGTCGGGCCGGGGTGTGGGGAGCTGATGTGGGCGACCTCGGCAAAGGGCGGGGGACCAACGGGGATCATCTTTCCGTTTGGTCGCGTTGCCGGAGCGGGGCGTGCGGGTGGTGGTCGTGACCAGGGCTTGCTACCTTTGGAAACGGTCAAAGGCAAAGGCGGTGACGCGCAGTGAACACAGGCACCGCCGTGGCCCTGTTAGCGACGCACACCATCCCGGAACTTTAACGAACGCATGGCCATGTTGTACAACGCCTGACCTTGTTTCTCGAAACCTGGGTACGCCGTGACAGAAACATACAGGGATGCCCCATCGTTATACCCATACTTCTGGAACTCCCAGTACGTGCCAGCCGTTTCCAACCAACCCGGAGTCGTAATGACCTTCGACCACGCCCAACCCGAGACTCCTGGAAACGTCGCCGCACGTAAGGGCATGAACTTTGCTTTCGGGTAGTTTTTCCGTTCGATGGCATACGTTTGCGCAGCCCACGTCGCCGTGCGTTGCTCATCACTACCACTAACCCCGAGTTCCTTCGCTTTTGCTCGGCTCAATGGTTCCACGTATTTGATCGTGATGCCGTAATTCGGATCAGTCGACGCATCACCGAACGAAATACTGATGATCTGACCAAATCGAATCCCGTACTTCGCAGACTCCGCGTCCATGGCCAGGTGGCCGGGCACGCTCAACGTAAACGGCAACTCAGCCAGGTCAATCACCTTCGGGTTGACTTGAGCAGACGCGAGTGAGTTCAGCAGCAGGCAGACGAAGACCACAGGGCGCATCACGACCCATTCTACGGAAGCAACTCCCGCATCCGGGCGAACTTGGAGCGTACCTGCCCTGACGATCCGTCAAGACACGGTTTAAAGCAGGGGGGGGCTCCCCAGGACGCGGGCGACGAGTGGAGCAGCACGTTCTGAAGCTGATCGAGCCGAAGCACGGACGCCGTGCAGTATTCGTGTTTCCTGCATCTCACTGGCCGCCGAGCAGCCGAGACCTGGCCAGCCACGCAACCCCACATGAACGCAACGGAGGCGCAGGGCAGTGGTGTGGGGACACGTTCAGGCCGCGTCAGTCCTGTGTCTCCCAAGTCGCCCCCGCGTTTCAGGGCGGCGTGCAGATTCTCGGCTTGCCACCGCCTTGCCTACCGCCTCAGGTGCGGCGGGAGCTGGCCGCGACGTCGCCGCCGCCGCCGGGGTGTACGCTGAAGGAATCATGAATGCCCTGCCGTGGCACTACGAGCTGCTCGGCACCGCCCGGCTCCTGGGGCCGGACGGCCAGCGGCTGCACCCGGAACGCAAGACCGCCGCCCTGCTCGCCTGGCTCGCGCTGGAGGGCCCCACCCGCCGCGCCCGCCTGACCGCCCTGCTGTGGCCCGAAACCCGCGAGGCGAGTGCCCGCAACAACCTCGTGCAAATGCTGCGCAAGCTGCGCGCCGCCACGGGCACGGACCTCGTGGAGGGCGGGGAGCTGCTGTGCCTCGCGCCGGGGCTGCGGGTGGACGCCCTGGAGGCCCGGGACGCCCTGACCCGGGGGCAGTACGCGGACCTCGCCTCCCCCGGCGGGGACGTGCTGGAGGGACTGAACTACGACGACTGCCCCGACCTGGACGACTGGCTGCTCGCCGAGCGGGGGCGCTGGGCCGAGTGGCGGGCGGGGGCGGCGCGCGAGGAGGCCGCCCGGCTGGAGCGCGAGGGTGATTACGACGGGGCGGTGGCCCGGACCAAGGACCTGCTCGACCTCGACCCCGTCTCCGAGGATGCCTGGCGCCGCCTCATGCGGCTGCACTACCTGCGCGGTGACCGCGCCGCCGCCCTGGACGCCTACCGCCGCTGTGAGGCCCTGCTGCGGCGCGAGTTCGGCGTCGAGCCGCTGCCCGAGACGGCGGCGCTGCTGCGCGACATCGAGCGGGGCCGGGTTCCCGTGCCCCCGAGAACGGGCGGGGGGAGCATCCCGCTCGCGGCCCTGCGCCCGCCGCACCTCGTGGGCCGCGACCGGGAATGGGCGCGGATGGAGGAGGCCTGGCAAGCGGGCCAGGTCATCTTCCTGAGCGGCGAGCCGGGGTCGGGCAAGACCCGCCTCGCGCGCGACTTCGCGGCGAGCAAGGGCGAGGTGCTGCTGCTGGAGGGCCGTCCCGGCGACATGGGGCAACCCTTCGCCACGGCGGCCCGCAACCTGCGCGCCGGGCTCGCCCGCTGCCCGGGCGCGGTGCTGGAGCCCTGGGAGCGGCGCGAACTCTCGCGCATCCTGCCCGAACTCGCCGAGCCCGGCGCACAGGTGCCGCCGCTTCAGGACGAGGCCGACACCCTGCGCTTCAAGCAGGCGACCCTCCACCTCGTGCGGGCCACGAGCGAGGGCCTGGCCGCCTTCGTGACCGACGACATCCAGTATTTCGACCCGGCCTCGCACGACTTCGGCGCCTTCATGATGTCGGCGGCGTTCCCGCTGGGGCAGCCGGGGGGCTTGCCGCACTTCATCGACACATACCGACGGGGCGAACTCCCGCCGGACCTGGAGGCGGCCATCCAGAACCTGGTGGACGCGGGCGTGGCGGTGGTGATCGAATTGCACCCGCTGGGGGAGGCCGACCTGGACGCCCTGATGGACGACCTGGGGGTGCCGCACGAGCCGGAGCTGCGGGCGGGGCTGCGCCGTTACGCGGGGGGTAATCCCCTGTTCCTGCTCGAAACCGTCCGGCACCTGATCGAGACGGGCGGGCTGGAGCAGGGGTTGCCCGCGCGCCTGCCGCCCCCCGGTCGGGTGGGGCCGCTCCTCGCCCGGCGGCTGGAGCGCCTCTCCGGCCCCGCCCTCCAGGCCGCCCGAGCGGCGGCGGTGCTGCAAAGCGACTTCGACCTCGAACTCGTGGCGGAGGTCCTCAAGGCCCCCATCCTGGACGCGGTGGCCGCCTGGGAGGAGCTGGAGGCGGCGCAGATCGTGCGCGAGAACCGCTTCTCTCACGACCTCGTGTACGAGGCGGTGCGGGCGGGCACGCCGGGCGCGGTGCGCCAGTTGCTCCACCGGGGGGCGGCGCGGGCACTGGCGGGGCGGGAGGGGAACGCGGCGCGCGTGGGCGGGCACTGGCTGGAGGGCGGCGACTTCCGCCAGGCGGTGCCGTGGCTCCTCAAGGCCGCGCGGGCGGCGCAGGGCACCCTGCGGTTGCTGGAGGCCGCCGACTTCTACCGCCAGGCGGCGGACGCGGCGAGGCGGGCGGACGATCCCCACGCCGCCTTTGGCGCCCTGCAAGCCCGCGCGGAGACCCTGGGCCACCTCGACGACCGCGCCGCCCGGCAGGAGGCGCTGGACGAGCTGTTTGCCGTGGCCCGCACCCCGCTGGAGCGCGCCCGCGCCTGGCAGCTCCAGTCCGAACTGCACCTCGCCTCCCAGGAGGGGGCGCAGACGGAGGCGGCGGCCCGGCGGGGGCTGGAGGCGCTGGCGGAGACCTTCACCGAGACGCCCGCCGTCACCGAGCAGCGCGCGAACCTGGAGGCGAGCGTGGGGAGCGCCCTGTGGCTCCAGGGACGCATGACCGAGGCCGCGGAGGCGCTGCGGCGGGCCGTCGCCGCCTTGGAGGGGCTGGGGGAGTCGCAGAGCCTGGCGGCCAACCTGAGCAACCTGGGGGCGGTTCTCGACCACCTGGAGCGGCACCGCGAGGCCACCGCGCTGCACCGCCGCGCCTGCGACCTGTTCGAGCGCGGCGGCCACCTCTCCGACCTCGCGGCCACGCTGTATAACCTCTCGGTGAACCTCCTCGACCAGGGGGACGCGCGGGGGTCGCTCGCCGCCGCACAGCGCGCGCACGAGATCGAGTCGCGCATGGACGGCGATTCCAGCGGCGCCGCCGTGGGGCACGCCAACATCGGGCAGGCTTACGCGAGCCTGGGGCAGTACGACCTCGCCCTGCGCGAGTTCGCCCGGGCGCGGGAGGCGACCCGGGAGGGCTCCTGGCACGCCGGATACTTCCCCACCCTGGCCGCCGAGGTGTGGCTGACGCTGGGGCAATCCGAGCGGGCCGCGAATGATCTGGCCCTCGCCCAGGGCTGGCCCGGCGTGCCGGGACCGTACCGTTCGCGCACGCTGGTGGCGCTGGGAATGCTCGCGCTGCGCCGGGGTGAGGACCCGTCCGAGTGGTTCGCCGACGCCGAGGAGGCCCTGGGCGCCGCGCCCCGCCCGCTGTCGCAGGCTAGGGTCTGGCTCGCCAGCGCCCTCGCCGCCCCGCCCGAGGAGGCCCTGGCGCTCGCCCGGGGGGCGGGCACCCTGGCCCGCGCGAACGACCTGGGCGGCCTGGAGATTGCCGCCGCCACGCGCTCGGCCCAGGCCCTGCTCGCCCTGCGCCGCCCCGCCGAGGCCCTGGGGTGCGCCCGGGAGGCCGAGCGGCTCCTGCGGACGCTCGAACCCGCCTTTCTCACGCGCGGCGAGGCACTCTTCACCCTGGGCCGCGCCCTGGAGGCCGCCGGGGAAGACGGCGCCCCCGCTTTCGCCCTGGCCCGGGAGTGGGTGCGGGCGACCGCCGAGCGGCACGTGCCTCCCGAGTTCCGGGCGCGCTTTCTCGAAGGCCAATTTGCCGGACACGCCCTGTCGTAGGCCGGCGTGCCAGGAATTGTCCTGAGGGCTCACCTTGGGGAGTGCTTGCCCCATTGGAAACGGGGGAGGGGTCTCACCGCAACTCCGGTGTGGGGCTCCGTCTCCGGTCGTTGCCCTTTGCCCCGCCCGGTCGGACTGCCTTCCTGACCCTCGCGCCCATCTGAACGCCCGGCCCGCCTGATCCCGTCACCGGCGAAAAGCCCTCTTTCCCTGACCGGCCCCTGACCTGGCCTCCCTCACCCTGGCGGTGGAAGGAGACGTGAGGTTCAGGGGCGGTGTCCATTCGCGGGCTACAGGCAGGCGGCTTCCAAGGACCGGAGGCTGCCGGACGATCACAAGGAGCACGACATGACGAATTCTCAGCTCACCCTCTCCTCTCGGGCGCTGGTCTCGCTGATCGGCGGGTTGACCGGCGGCTACCCCAACCCGGACGACCCCGAGCCGGTCGGGCCGTGGGGGCCGGTGATCCGGCAGGCCCTGGACCGTGTCCGGCTGGCCGCGCTCAATCCCCAGCCGCTGCCCCCGCGGCTCGCCGTCGCGCGGGAACTCGGGGAGGCGCTGGTGAGCCAAGTGGTGTCCCTCCAGGCGCTCGCCGAGGCCCTGCCCGGCGAGGCCCGGGGGAGTGTCCAGGGTTACGCGAGCGGCCTGATCTCCCGCTTTATCGACGACTGCGGGAACGGGCGCATCGTGATCAAGATTCCGGGGCACGGCCCCTGGCCCCCCAACCCCGACGAGCCCAAACCCATCGGCCCGGAGGAACTCGCCCTGATCGGCGCGGGGCTGGCGAGTGCGGCGGCGCTCCACCCCGACTTTGAGGCCGCCGGAGCCCGGCTGATGGAACTAGGCCTGAGCCAGATGTGAGCGGGCCTGCCGTTCCTGCTGCGGTTCACCCCCAAGGAGCCGAGATGACCACTTCTCCCCTGATGACCCCCGAAGAACTGCTCGCCCACTTCGAGCGCGGCGGCGTGACCACCCTCGAACAGTTCGCCCGGCAGGCCGCCCCCACCCTGACCCCCACTCAGGTGCGGGCCGTGCGGCGGGCCGGACAGCCGGAACCGGCCGCCACCCCCACCACCCCTGAAATGCTCCGGCGAGCCTTGTTGGAGGAGGGACCACCCCCGACCGAGCAGGCCCCGGTGCCCCGCCCCTTCCGTCTGGAGGGCACCTTGTACGGCCCGGGGGACGTGACCCGCTTTGGCGGGCAGCCCCTCCACTTCTACCTGGATACTGCCTTGCTGGAGACGGGCCACCTCAAGGCCTTCCCCTCGAAGGCGGCGCTGCGCCGTCACCTGCGGGAGACCGGGCAACTGCCGGAGGACCTGACGGCCGCCCTGGAACGCGGGGGCGTGGTGCCCCTCCACCACGTCGCAGGTCGCCCAGCCGAGTTTTTCGAACACATCGATTTCGGTGGCGAGAGGATCACGCTCGATCCCCGGCACGCCTTCGACGACCTCACGCAGCGCACGATGAAAGTTACGGGGTTCCTGTTCTTCTCGTGGGACCGGGTGTCGTGGAACGACGAGATCTCGTCGCTCCGCACGGGCGACGAGGCGATCACCTGCTTCGAGCACATCCACTTCGGGGGCCGCTCCTTCACGGTGGGCCGCAATACCAGCGTGCCGTGGGTCGGCGACTTCTGGAACGACCGCATTTCCTCCGCCATCGGGCTGTTCTGAGGCCGAGACGGACTCTCAGAAAGGAGCAGGACGTGAACAGAGCATCCCGCCGCGGGCTCCTCCTCCTGGGCCTCGCCGCCCTGACCGCCCTCCCCGCCTCCGCCCAGGGGGACCTCCTCAAGCAGTGGGCGAGCGCGGTCGTCACCCGCAGCTCCGAGTACGGCAGCTCCAGTTGGAGTGCGAAACAGGCCCTGGGCGAACCCAACACCATGACCTACGGGGACCGTGACACGGCCTGGGCACCCGCGAGCAGGAACGGCCTGGAGCAGTCCATCACCGTCGCCTTCGCCAAACCCGTCTACGCGACGGCGGTGCTCGTGCGGCAGACGTTCGGCAACGGCTTTGTCCGCCGGATCTTCGCCATCGATCCCGGGGGCACCCCCCACCTCGTCTGGTCGGGCAAGGACACCACCCAGCCCGGCTACACGGTGAACTTCATCGCCACCTTTCCCAAGACGAGCTACCTGGTGCGGGCCGTCAAGGTGGTGATTGACCCGAACCACGACCCGGACGCCTACGAGGAAATCGACGCGATTGCCCTGCACGGCTACCCGCAGTGACGGCCCTCCCCGGGGAAAGGAAGGGGCGCCCGTGCCCGAGGACCCGAGAGTGGCCTACCGCCTCTGCCCCCGCTGCCTGCGCGCGGTGCCGGTGCAGTCGGGCGAGCGGTACTGCGTGAATGACGGGACGCGGTTGCTGGAGCATTGTCCCGCGTGTGGGGCGGGCATCACCTCCCCCTACAGCCGCTACTGCGCGGGGTGCGGGCAGGCCCTCGCCGCACAGGACGGGAAGGAAGGCCCGTCGCCACGACTTCAGCGAGGTGAGACATGAGAAGGAGAACACTGGCCCGGGACCTCCTGGTCCTCGCGCTGCTCGTGGGCCTGCTGACAGCCTGCGGCGGGGGCGGCTCGACTGCGGCGGGCGGCACCTGGGACGGCAGCACCTGGGACGGGGCGACCTGGCAGTGAGGGGGACAACCATGCACAGAGGCGACAAAAGGGCCTTCGTCACCGGCGTTTCCCTCGCCCTGCTGGGCACGGCGGCGCTGGGGGCAGAGAGCTTTACCGTGTTCACGCCCGGCACACCCATCCGCGCGGGCGAGGTCAACGCCAACTTCAGCACCCTGAGATCGGGGCTGGAGGGGAAGCAGGCGAGGATCACCGGCGGCCCGTGTCAGGCCGGGCAGTTCGTGCGCGGCATCGGTGAGGGCGGCGCGGTGGAGTGCGGGGTGGATCAGGTCGGCCCGCCGGGGGGCGCGGGCGTGGCGAGCCTCAACGGCAAGACGGGCAGCCTCGCGCTGGAGGCCGGGCCGAACATCACCATCGACAGCTCGCAGAGCGGAAAGCTCATCGTGAGCGGATCGGGGGGCGGCGGAAAGCTCCCCCTGCCCTTCTCCGGCAGCGTGAACAGCCCCAACCCGGCCTTTTCCGTCACGAACAGCGGGGCGGGGACGGCGCTGCTGGCCTCCAGCCCCAACGCGGGCGGCGACGGGGTGAGCGGGATCAGTCTGGGGGGCGCGGGCGTGCGGGCCTACAGCGAGTCGGGCTACGGCGTGTCGGCGGTGAGCGGCGGCGGTGTGGCGGGCGTGTACGGCGAGGGGAGGGTCAGCGGCGGCGCCGGGGTGCGCGGGGTGAACAGCGGCGGACCCGGCTCCAGTGGCGTCTGGGGCGAGAGTGCCGCGGGTTCGGGCGTGCGCGGCAGCAGCGCGAGCGGCACCGGCGTCCAGGGCACGAGCGAGAAGGGCTACGGGGTGAAGGGGACGGTCAGCGTCTCGGGAACGGGCGTGTACGGCGAGAACACCTCGAACGCCGCCGGGGCCGGAATTCAGGGCCGGGCCGATGCCGTCAACTCCGTCGGCGTGGGCGGCACGAGCACGGCGGGCACCGGCGTCAGCGGCACGAGCGCCACCGGCACGGGCGTGCGGGGCACCACGGCGGCCCCCTCCGACGTGAACTCGGTCGGCGTGGAGGGGGTGAACAGCGGGCAGTACGGGTACGGGGTGCGCGGCGAACACAAGGGCTCGGGCTTCGGCGTGTACGGCACTTCCCGGGCCACCGGCGTGGGCGGCGAGTCCCCCACGGGCATCGGCGTGCTGGGGCGCGGGCCGACGGCGATCAGGGCCGAGGGCAACGCGGTCCAGAGCCTGGGCTTCGGGGGCTTTCTCAAGGCCGCCGTGATCGTGGACGTGACGAAACCCGCCGGGGGGCAGATCGTGCGCTGCTACAACTCCCAACTCACCGGGGCCGCCGCGACGACCGCGCCCTGCGGGTTTTCCATCGAGAGTGCCAGGGGCCAGTGGCGCGTCGTCTTCGGCTTCGACACCCGGAACACCTTTGCCTCCGCCACCCTGACGGACGACGAGGGCACCTGCTTCGCGCCCTCCTGCCCCTTCCCGGCGCTCTCGGGCGTGGTCTACGAGGACGACTCGGTCGTGGTCGTCACCCGCCGCACCGAGGACGACTACTACGCCAACCCCGACAAGGGGTTCACCCTGCTGCTGTTCTGATGGGAGGTCCCATGTCCAGATCCAAACGTTTCCTTCCGGTCCTCGCCCTCCTCACCGGGCTCGCGCTGGCGGCGGGCACCCAGTACAGCATCATCGTGGGCGGCCAGGTCGCCCCGGACAAGGCCATCGTGGTGAACGGCCAGACCTACGTGCCGCTCTCGGCGTTGAAGTTACTGGGGATCAACTCGACCCTGAAGGGCACCACCCTCACGCTCGGCAGCGCGGCCACAGCCGCCAACCAAACCCCGGGCGGCGCCAACCAGCGGCCCTCGCTGGAGGGGTGCCTGGGCGAAACCCTGTTCAACGGGATCTGGCGGCTGAAGGTGACGAGGCTGGAGGCGATCAAGCGTGATCCGGGCACGCCCCTGGAGGCGCCGGGGTGGGGCCTCACGGTCGAGTTGCGAAATGGAGCCCGGGGCACGCTGTCCCCCACCGACACTGGAGTGAGCGGCACGGGCGAGGGGATTCAACTCGCCCTGCCGGACGGCCGGACCCTGAATGTGGACCCGCTGGATGTGCAGGGGCTGACCTTCGCCTCCCTGCCCCAGGGCGGGGTGGTGATCCGGCAACTCAAGTTCTATTCCTCCGGCACCGACCCGGCCAGAGCGCAAAAGCCCGTCAAGTTCCTGTTCCAGATCAATCCCAAGGGCTTCGAGGATGCCATTCGCCGCCGCGCGGGCGGGGCCAGCTACACGACTCCCACCCCCAGCTTCCGGGTGCGGCTGGATTGCCAAAGGTAGGCCGGCCAGGCTCCGGCGGGGCCTGTCCTGCTCGGGATGGCACGATGGGGGCATGTCCAACACACTTCCCGGCTGTGCCCTCGTCACCGGAGCGTCCCGCGGCCTCGGCCGGGCAATGGCCCTGCGCCTCGCCGCGGACGGCTGGCCCGTCGCCGTGAACTACGCGCACGACGACGAGGGGGCGCGGCGTACGGTCGAGGAGATCGTGGCGAACGGGGGAATCGCGCAGGCTTTCCGCTTCGACGTGACCGACGAGGGGGCGGTGGCCGACGGGATAGCGCGGATTCGCGCCGAACTCGGCCCGGTGGGAGTGCTCGTGAACAACGCGACCGGGCCGCAACCCACCATCCCGGTCGAGCGGCAGACCTGGCAGGATCACCTGGGCCAGTTGACGTTTTTCGTCAAGGCGCCCCTGCTGCTGCTCCAGGCGGCCCTGCCCGACCTGCGCGCCCTGCGGGGACGAGTCGTCAACATCGGGAGCGAGGTGGTGGACCTCGGTAACCCCGAGTTCGGGCACTATGTGGCGGCGAAGGCGGCGATGGTGGGCCTGACGCGCTCGTGGGCGGTGGAACTCGGGCCGCAGGGGATCACCGTGAATCTCGTCGCGCCCGGCTGGGTGCCGGTGGAGCGGCACACGGACGCCGACCCGGAGGCGGTGGAGGCCTACCTCCGGGGCGTCCCGCTGGGTCGGCAGGGGCAGCCGGAGGAGGTGGCGGCGCTCGTGGCCTACCTCGCGTCCCCGGGGGCCAGTTTCATCACGGGGCAGACGCTCTCGGTGAATGGAGGGAAGACGTTGGGCTGAGGGCCTGAACGTCCAGGCGTTCTGGTGCGCCCCGTACGCCGCCCGCCGGACGTACACTCGGCCCATGCCCCCACGGTTGCGACTGCTCGGCCAGGCCGGGGTCTGGCTGGAGGGCGGCGAGGTGCGGCTCCCCACCCGCAAGGCGCTGGCGCTGCTCGCGTACCTGGCCCTGGAAGGCCCCGCATCCCGTTCCGTCCTGGCCGACCTGCTGTGGACCGAGCTGGACGAGGGCGCGGCCCGCAAGAACCTGCGCCAGGAACTGCACCGCCTGGGCGGCACGCCCCTCGGCCCATTCCTGGCCCTCACCCCGGACACGGTGGCCCTGCGCGGCTGGGAGGACAGCGACGCGGCACAGTTTCAAGCCCGGTTGGGGGCGAACGACCTGGCCGGGGCGCTCGCCCTCTACGGCGGTCCCCTGCTCGACGGGCTGACCCTGCGCGGCGCCCCCGCCTTCGAGGACTGGCTGGAAGCGCGGCGAACGGCGCTGGATACCGAATGGCGCTCGGCACTGGAACGGCACGCGGCGGCGCTGGAGGCGGCGGGCGACCTGCGGGGCGCCCTGGGCGCCTGGGAGACGCTGCGGGGAGCCGACGACCTGCGCGAGCGGCCCTACCGCGAGGCGATGCGGCTGCACCTCGCGCTGGGCGAGCGGGAGGCGGCGCTGGCGATCTTCGAGCGTTGCCGCGCGATGCTGGCGCGCGAATTTGCCCTCGACCCCCTGCCGGAGACGGTCGCCCTGGCCGAGCGGGCACGACGCAGCGTTCCGCCCCCCGAGCCCCTTTCCCGCCCGAGGCTCCCCGGTCTGGATGCCCCTCTGATTGGGCGCGGGTCGGCCTGGACCCGGCTGGAGGCGGCCTGGGCGGCGGGTCGGCCCCTGGTGCTGACGGGCGAGGCGGGGGTGGGCAAGAGCCGCCTGCTGCGCGATTTCGCCGCCACCCGGGGCCGTTTCCTGGTCAACCGGGGGCAGCCGCTCGACGCGGGGGTGCCCTTCTCGACCCTGGCCCGGGCCATCCGCAAGGTGTGGGCGCGGGAGGGGGAGTTGCCCCTCGCGCCCGGCGTGCGCCGCGAGCTGTCGCGGCTGGTGCCCGAGCTGTGGCCCGAGCCGCCCCCGCCGCTGCGCTCCGAGGAGGACCGGTTGCGCCTCTTCGACGCCTTCACGGACTTCCTGGAGGTGCTGTATACCCGCGTCGACCTGCTGGTGAGTGACGACCTGCACGACTTCGACCCGGCGAGCCTGGAGCTGGGCAACTACGCCGCCGCCCGCCTGGCCGAGCGGGGCCGCCCCCGGCCCACCCTCGCCGCCCTGCGCGTGGGCGCCCTGCGGCCCGAGGCGGCGGCGGCGCTCGACGCCCTCGTCCGGCAGGGGGTGGTCGAGGTGCTGGAGCTGGAGCCGCTGACCGAGGGGGACACCGCTGAACTCGTGACGGCCCTCTCCGGGCAGCGGGCGCGGCTCTTTCCGCGCAGGCTCCACCGGGCGACGGGCGGCAACGCCTTTTTCCTGCTGGAGACGCTGCGGGGCCTGTTCGAGGCGGGCGAGCTGCGCGAACTTCCGGGGGGCGGGTGGGCCACCCCCTACGACGAGGAGACCCAGGACTACCGCGAACTCCCCATCCCCCCCACCGTGCGCGAGGCGGTGCTGGGCCGCGTCTCCCGCCTCTCCCCGGCGGCCCGCAGGCTCCTGGAGGTGGGCAGCCTCGCCGGGGAACCCTTCGCGCTGGAGGGGGTGGCGCCGGCGAGCGCCCTCGACGACTGGGAGGCGCTGGCGGCGCTGGAGGAGGCCACCGCCGCCCGGCTGCTGCGCGAGAGCCCAGGAGGCTACGCCTTCGCCCACGACCTCGTTCGCCGGACGCTGGCGGGGTCGCTGGGCACGGCCCGCCGCACCCTGATCCACCGCCGCCTGGCGCAGGACCTGGAGCGCCGGGGAGCCCCGCCCGCCGTGATCGCCACCCACCTGGAGCAGGCCGGGCAGCCCCGCGAGGCCGCCGAACACTGGCTGGCGGCGGCGAGGGCGGCGGTGGCGAGCTACGCCCACGCGACCGCCCTCGCCCAGTATGGCCGCGCCCTGGAGGGCCTGCCCGCCGGACACCCCGCCCGACCCGCCGCCCTGCTGGAGCGGGTGGACCTCGCCTACCGCCTGGGCGACCACGCCGGGCAAGCCCGCGACCTGGACGAGCTGGAGGCGAGCGCGGGCGGCCCCACCCTCGCCGCCGCCCTGCTGCGCCGCGCGGCCCTCCACTCGGTCCAGGGGCGGCCCGAAGTCGCCCTGGGGGCCGCCGAGCGGTCGCTCGCCCTCTTCCGCGCGGCGGGCGACGCGCGCGGCACCGCCCAGGCGCTGCAAAAACTTTCCGAAGCCGCCTATTACGCCGAGGACCACGCCCGCGCCCTCTCCCTCGTGCGGGAGGCCGAGGAGCTGGCCGCCGGGCTGGACGCGGGCCTCCTCGTGCAGGCCCTGAACTGGCGGGCGGTGATGGCCTTCACGCGCGGCGAGGCGGACGCGGCGCTCGCCGCCCTCACCCGGGCGCTGGAGGTGTGGCCCGGCACCCGCGACCGCTACCTCCTCGCCCGGCTGCACAACAACCGCGCGACGCTCCTGGCCCTCTTCGGGGCCTTCGGGCGGGCGCTCACGGATACCGACGCCGCCCTGACGATCACCCGCGAGGACGGCTTCCGGCACCTGACGGGGTTCGTCCTCGACACCCGCGTGCGCGCCCTGCGCGGCCTGGGGCGGCTGGACGAGGCGCGGCGGACGCTCGACGAGGCGCTGGACCTCGCGCGGGCCACCCGCAACGAGCGCCTGACGTCCCACTGCCTGTACGTCCGGGCCGAGTTGCTCAATGACCTGGGGGATCACCGGGCGGCGCTGGAGGCCGCCGAGACGGCCCTGGAAGCCGCCACCTCCACCCACTCGCGCAGCAACCGCGTGTCGGCCCTGGTCGCCCGCGCCGGGGCCCGGCTGGCGCTGGGACAGGCGGCGCAGGCGCTCGCCGACACCCGGGAGGCGACCCAACTGCTCGCCCAGGGCGAGCTGCGCGAACACTTCGGGGAGGGCGTCTGGCTGGCCCACGCCCGCGCCCTGGCCGCCAACGGCCAGGATGCCTCGGCGGCGCTGGACCGCGCCCGAATGGAGCTGAGCGCCCGGTTGGAGCGCCTGCACGACCCCGACCTCCGGGCCGCCTTCCTGCACACGCCACTCGCCCGGGAACTGCTCAACGTGCCCGCCTGAGCGGGACGGGCGGCTTGTGTCGCTCCGCCCCGGCGGCGGTGTCGGGCCGGTGTCGCCCCCTTTCCTACCCTGCGGCCACGGTCGCCGGAGCGCGGCCAGAAGGGGGAAAGAGATGAACAGAGTGTTGGGTATGGTTCTGGCCGCTTCGGCCTCGCTGGCGGGCGCGTCCACGGTGCCCTCGCAGTGGTACTTCGGCAACTGGGCCTGCCTGATCGACGGTCGCCCCGCCCAGATGGTCTGGCGCGTGGTGGACGACCCGCAGACCTCGTGTGACGGCGACATCTGCACCACGAGTTCCGGGGTCGCCATCCGCGGCTGGTTCAAGGACGGTTCCGGCCCCTGGGTTCGCCTGGAGCGCCCCCGGGTCAGCGGCAACGACTTCCGCTTCGTGTATACCGGCGACCGCACGAACTGGTTCCTGCGGGCCGCCGCTGGCCGCCGCTCCGCCGCGGGCAACACGATCTGGCAGGACAACGCCTACCCGCTGAGCTGCGTGAAGCGCTGACCGGGTGGTCCCCTTCCCATGAGCCCGGTGGGGGCGCGAGCCGGGATCGGCGCGGCGTCCCCCGGGCCCCTGAAACCCCGACGAGGAGGAACGACATGCACCACCCCTTGAAGACGGCGGGCGTCATCGCCCTCACCTCACTCGGCCTCTCGCTCCCGGTGCGGGCCGCCGCGCAGGAGACCCTGCAAGCCGGGGCGATGATCGTCTCTTCGGTGAGCGGGGCGGGCGGCAGTCTGTGCCTGTTCGTGCCGAACACGCGCGACCGCACACCCGTGGAGGCCAGGCCCTGCCCCTTCAATTCCGGCGGGCGCCCCGAGCTGGGTTTCCTGTGGCAGGTGCGGCGCGACCCGGCGGGCGGCGTCACCGTGCTGTCCCTCGCGTCGGATGTTCGCGCGGCGGACGGGCGGCGCATGGAAGTGGCGGACTGGAGTACGGCGAGCCACGCGGCGATCCAGATCTGGGGTGCGAATCTCTTCGACTCCAGCAACCAGCGCTGGAACCTGGTGCCCGGCCCGGGCGGCGGCGTCAGCCTGGTCTCGGTCAGGAGCGGGCTGTGCCTGGACCTTCCGCTCTCCTACGGGAGCCCCCGGGTGAACGGTCCCGTCCAGCAGTTCCCGTGCCACGGCGGCGACAACCAGCGCTGGTCCTTCCTGCCCGTGATCAGCGACCGGTGAGGGCGGGCGGCGCCCATCCGCCGCCCGGCTCCTCCCCCTTTCTCCCGGACGACCCCGGCCACACGAAGGGTCGTGAGGAGGCCGCCCCATGCCCCGGCCGCGCATCGAACTGGAACTGACCCTCGTGCCCGGCAGCCCGTCGGGGGGCTGGCACGCCGAACTTCGGGAACGGGGCCGCCGCGAGAGCCTGCACTTCTCCGACCCCGCGCACCTGGCCGAGTACCTCCGCACCCTGGGTGAGCCGCCTGCCGCCCCGCGTGGCCTGCGTTGAGCGTCCCTTTCCCTCCCAAGGAGCCCACCATGAAGCACCTTCCCCTGACCCTGCTGCTCCTCACCGCCTCCACCGCCCTCGCCTCCCCGGAGAGCGAGATCGCGCAGAAGGCCCAGGCCCTGGGCTTCGGTGCGCCCACGACGACGGTGAACCGTTCCCCGGCCCGGCCCGACTCCTTCGGCCAGTGGTTTGAGGGCGGGATGGTGTACTGGACGCCGCAACACGGGGCGAATGCCGTCCACGGCACCATCGGCCAGACCTGGGCCACCCAGAACTACGAGCAGGGGAGCTGGAGCTTTCCCGCAAGCGACGAGATTCCCTGCGCTGGCCCGGGTAAGGGAGACCGCTACCAGGTCTTCGAGGGTGGCCGGGCGGTGTGGACCGCCGCGACGAACCGGGTCGCCTTCTATCCGAATCCCACGACTATAGGTGACGGGGGGAATTGCGCCCCGCCCGCGAACACGGGCACCATCGGCCTCCTCAACCCGGGCACCCTCATCAATCCGGGGGCCCTGCTCGCCGCGGGCACCCCCGCCGCCGCCCTCCGCAACGGGCGCGACCTCAACACCGATCTCGGGCCGAACGGGCCGCAGGGGGACCCCGAGAGCCGGGTGAGCGACCTCGACTTCGCCACCCAGAGTGTCTGCACCACGCAACGTTGGGGCGACTCGCAGGTGCGGGCGCTGGACGGGCTGCCGCTGCTGGACCCCAATTCCGGGGTGCTGTACCCCGGGGCCATCGTGCAGGGGCGCGGGTTCGAGAGCGGGGTCTTCACGCCCGTCACCATTTCCCGGGCGGGGGGCACCCTGACCCTGGACAACGTGAACCTGGGGGGCAAGGAGCGGTACTCGGCGCCCCTGGACAGCGTCTCCGGCCCCGCCGTGCGCCAGGCCGTGCAGAACATGCTGCGCCAGGGGGTGAGCGGCACGGCGGCGCAGTTCGGGCTGCAACTGGAGCAGATCTCGGACTACAACAGCCTGCTGCTGGGCCTCAGCCTCGACGCCCGCTACGGCACCTTCGAGATGCAGAGCAACCTGGGGCTGAACCAGGAGGCCCGCAAGAACCGCTACTTCATCAAGTTCCTCCAGCCCTTCTACACCGTCAACTTCGAGCCGCCGAGCAGCCCCACGGCGGTCTTCCGGGATGGCGAGCGCTTCACCGACCCCGAGGGGCAGATCACGCCCGACAACCCGCCGCTGTACGTCGCCAGCATGAGCTACGGCCGGGCGATCTTCTTCGTGGCCGAGACCGAGGCGAGCCGGGACGACCTTCAGGCCGCGCTGGGTGCCGCCGCCAACTTCGGCGGGGCCTCGGCGCGCGCCGAGCTGGACGCCCGGACCCGGCGGACCCTCGACCGCACCCAGATCTACTACTACGCCTTCGGGGGCAGCGCGCCCCGGGCGGTGGGGCCGATCCGCGCCGCGAACGCCGCCGAGATGTTCGAGCAGGTCAAGGGGCTGCTCGCCGACGCGGAGGCGGCGGGCTATTCCCCCGCCAACCCGGGGCTGCCCATCAAGTACACCCTGCGCTACCTGAAGAACAACGAGGTGGCCCGCACCAGCTTCAGCGTCGTGTACGACCGCCGCGACTGCACCGTGACGAGCGCGGAGGGCACCTGGGCGGGCGTGCCGACCGGGCGCATCCCGACGAATGACCGAGCCAACATCGTGAACTACGAGATCAAGCGCCGCCAGCCGCAGATTCCCGAGGGTCAGGTCGAGTTCGTCCTCGTGCTGGGGGCCGGAACGCCCGAGGCGGGCAACAACATCTACGACAAGTGGCTGAAACTGGTGGACATGGGCGGCAACGGGATTCAGGAGGTGCAGGTCACGCCAAGCCGGCGGGTGGCGAGCTTCCGGGTCCCCCTCGCCAGCCTGAACTCCGCAGCCCGGCTGTACATCGACAAGGACAACTTCGGCGTGAACGCCCGCAGCCACGCCGCCATCCTCGGCGACCTCGAACATCTGCGCGGCGGCGATCAGGTGACGGTGACCTGGGTGCGCGAGCAGAACTGACCCGGATAGGCGAGTAGATGACGCGCGCGGTTCCGGCGAGGTTGAACGGCGGTCCCGTACTTGGCAAGGGAAACTTTCAGAATCCAGCCCTGAGCGACCCTCCCCCCGGCCTTCCGGCTCTAGAGGGGGAGGGTCCTTCTGATGATGGGGCAGATTGGGCCTCAATCCGAACTGGCGAAGGCCGGGGCAACCGTGTGGTCATGCCGAGCGCCGGGAAGCATCCCCAAGTCTCGGGACCGTTCGCCATGCTCAGGGGGACAGGTCTGGTAGCCCCCAAACCACGAGCGCGGCCTCCCGGTTCTGACCGGGAGGCCGCGCTGTTCAGGAAAGGCTCAGGGCCAGTAGCGGGTGAGGGCGAAGTCCTGGTTGCTGTCGTTGCGCAGCCCGGCGGCGACGATGCGGGTGGCGGGAATACGCTCGTCGGGCTGGAGGACCAGCGCCTGCGCCTCGTCCGGCTTGACGCCGGGGGCCACGGGGGTGACGGTCGTGCCCCCCTGCCCGAAGCCGGTGTCCGGCTGCCCGCCCGCATTCAACCGCGTCACCGCGAAGTTGCTCTGCGAGCCCACCCCGTACACCCAGCCCCCCAGCACAATCTTGCCGTCCGTCTGCACGCTCAGCCCGGTCGCGCTGTCCCAGTTGTCCGGGTTGACGGGGATGATCTTCTTGCCCCCGTCCCCGAAGGAGGGGTCGAGCGCCCCGTTCTCGGTCAGGCGCACGGCGGCGGTGTCGTTCTGGCTCTGCCCGGCGAGCACCAGGCGGTTCTGGGCGTCCACGGCCAGCGCATTCGCGGTGGCGATGTTGCCGCCGAAGACGCTGCTGACCTTGCCCCCGCTGCCGAAGGAGGCGTCGAGCGCACCCGAGGCCGTGTAGCGGGCGACCTTGAAATCGCCCTCGCCCCCGGCGGCGACGATCTTGCCCCCTTGCAGCGCGAGGGCGTGGATGGCGTCCGCCGCGCCCCCGGAGGTCATGGCGGTGGTGACCCGCCCGCCCGTGCCGAAGGTCGCGTCGAGACTTCCCGAGGGGGTGAGGCGGGCCAGGGCGAAGTCCACGCCCGTCGCGTTGCTGGCGAAGCTGGCCTGTCCGCCGACCACGATGTTCCCGTCCGGCTGCACGAGGAGCGCCGTGGCCCGGTCCCCGCTGCTGTCCGGGAAGGCGGTGACGACCTTACCCCCCGTCCCGAAGCCCGAGTCCAGGGTGCCGTCCGCCGTCAGCCGGGCCACGCCGAAGCGTTCCTCCCCGGCGGCATTGGTGGCGCCGCCCGCGACGACGATCTTCCCATCAGCTTGCACGGCCACGGCACGCGCGATGTCCGACTTACCCGCGAAGTCGATCAGCACCTTGCCTCCGGTGCCGAAGGTGGTGTCCAGCGCCCCGTCGCGGGTGTAGCGGACCACGCCGAAGTCGTCGGAGGTAGTGCCCCCGGTGCGGCCCGCCACGACCAGCTTGCCGTCGGGCTGGGCGGCCATGGCGTAGGGGATGTCCTCGCCCGCGCCCACCGGCGTGACGGCGATCCCGCCCGACCCGAAGGTGGTGTCCAGGCTGCCCGCCGGGCCGCGCACCGTCACGGTGATCGTCTTCGTGACCGTGGTTCCCCCCGTGCCCGTCAGCGTCACGGGCGTGGGCTGGGAGTGCGGGGCGTTCGCGGCGGCGCTCACCGTCACGGTGGCGCTTGTCTGGCCCTCGGGGATGGTGACGGGGGCGGCACTCGCGCCACCCGGCAGCCCGCTGAGGTTCAGGGTCACGGCCCCCGTGAAGCTGCCCTGGCGCGTCACATTCACCGTAAGGCTGGCGCTCGTCCCAGTGATCACGGGCAGCCGGTCGGCGCTCAGGCTGAGGTCGAAGTTGCCTGCGGGCTGGGCCTGGGTCACCGTTACGGCCGCGGCGTTGCTGGTGACGCCGTTCGCGCTGGCGGTGATGTTCGCGGTCCCGGCGCTCTGGCCGGTCACGACGCCGCCCGCCACTTTCGCCACGGTCTCGCTGCTCGACTTCCAGGTGAAGGTGGTGTTCGGCACGACCTGGCCCTGGGCGTCCCTCGCGGTGGCGCTGAGGGTCCTCGCCTCGCCCACCTTCACGCTGACGCTTGCGGGGGTGAGTTCGATGGTCTTGATCGTCGTGTCGGGCTGGACCGCGCTGCCGCCGCCGCAGGCCACGAGACTGCCGGACAGTAGAACCGCGCTGATCAGGGTAAAGCTTCGCATGGGGAAACCTCCTTGCCGTTTGGCTCCCGCACCGTAGGCAAGGCGGCCTGACTGGGACGTGATTGGGGAATGCCCCGGCGGGAAGGCAGAGGAGACGGCCCCGCCGGGCAACCCCCCCATCCATTTCCGGTTTGTTGGGGGTCCTCGCCCCACTCAAGGCCGCCCAGCCGCCCAGTCATCCTGGAATCAGGACCTCTCCTCTACGCTCCGTCCACTGAGGAGATACGCCCCCCATGAAGGCTCCGACCTGGTTCGACCCCTCGCCCCGTTGCTCTTGCCCTCGTTCTCCCGCTGGCGGCCTGACCGGAAGGGTCAGCTCCCCTTACCCAGAGCCTCCCTGGCCTCCCGCCCGGTAAGGTCCCGGTTATACAGCGGCGCGCCCGGCTGAAAGCGGGTACTGTCCCGTAGGCTGCCACCGTCCACCGCTGCGAAGCCGAGTTCATCGATCAGCCGCGACACGACCGTCTTCGCCTCCGGGTCGTCGGCCTCCACGAAGATGGCGCGGCGCTCGTCCGGCCCCTTCGCCGGGTCGCCCTGCTGGGCGAGGTGTTTGAACCAGATCGTGTTGAAGGCCTTGACCACCCTCACGCCAGGCAGGAGCCGGGCGGTGTACTCGGCCTCCGACCGCCCGCCGAGGTCGATCTGCCCGTCGCGCTGCGGGTAGTAGTTCGCCGCCGTGACGAGGATTTTTCCGTCGAGTTCGGCGCGCGGCAGCTCGGCCAGCCGCCCGAAAGGAATGGCCTCGATCACGACCTCGCCCTCCCGGGCCGCGCCCTGCACCGTGACCGCGCGGACGTTTGGGCCGAGGTCCGCCACCAGCTCCCGCAGACTGTCCGGCCCCCGCGAGTTGGCGAGGAAGACCTCGTGGCCCCGCGCCGAGAGAAGCCGGGCGAGCGTGCCGCCGATGTTCCCCGAACCGATGATGCCGATTCTCATGGGTCACCCCCGCCCCATCAAACCTCCTGATGGGCTTCCGGGAAGGGCAGATCGAACACGTTCCCCGGGCGAAAGCGAGGGAACGAAAGGGAGAACTCAGCCGAAGAGGATACGGTGGTTCATGAGGCCCGACTGTCTAAGGGGCTGGCGGCTGGCGGTTCCGCCCTTCCCGGTGCCGTTCCCGGGGAGGGCTCTACCTTCACTACCAGCCACTTTTTGCCTTCTCGCTCCGCTCGGGGCGATGATGCAATCATCACCCGGCAGCTACTTACTTCCCGCCCTGCTCGCGCTCGAACCGCTCCATCGCGCGGCGGACGGCGGGGGGCCAGTCCACGTGCTGCTCGCCCTCTTCCGAGCCGTGAACCTTGCTCTGCTCGGCCTCGCGCCGCTCCTCGGGGCTCAGGGCCTCCCAGACGGCTTTGGGGAGGTAGCGGCTCACGCTCCCCCCGTGGCGGGCATGGTCGTCGCCGTCCACCGTCTGCCAGTCCTCCCCGGTCCAGTGTTCCAGCGAGCGCGCGGCCTCGTCCTTCTCGCCGATGTAGCCGCCCCCCTGCCCCTCGTACTCGCGGGCGAGCAGTTGGCTCTTGCGGGCGGACCACTGGCCGGGCTTGCCGCCCTTGTCGGAGGCCATGATCTCCTCCTTCAGGCGCCCCCGCAGTTCGGGGTCGGTGTACTTCTCCTCGGGCTTTCGGGTCATGTGCTTCCCTCCTCGCCCCAGGGTGGGGGAGAGGCCGGGGGGAGTATGCGGGCGAAGTGCTTGTCTCAAGGCTTCATGAGGGGACCAGGGGCTCGGGCCGCCCGCCTCCCCGCCGAGTCAGGTTAAGGACGCTGACCCCCAGCAGCCGCACGCCCCGCCCGGCCAGCACCTCCGGCGTGAGGAGACTGGAGGCGAGGTTCGTCAGGTCCTCGGCCCGACTTAATGGGCGGTCCACCGTCTTGCGCCGCGTCACCGGCGTCCAGTCCTCGTACCGGAGCTTCAGGACCACGGTACGGCCCACGTAGCCCCGTTTGGAGAGCCGCGCCTCGACCTCCGCGGTGATGCCCGGCAGCTCGGCGAGCAGGGCCTGGCGTGTGGTCAGGTCCCGGTCGAAGGTCCGCTCCACCCCGATGGTCTGCGGCTCCCGGTGCGCCTCGACGGGCCGCTCGTCCACCCCGCGCGCCAGGCCGTGCAGCCGGGGGGCAAGTTTGCCCGGACCCAGGATGGCGTGGAGGTCGGGCAGGGACTGCGCCCGGAGGTCCGCTCCCGTCCTGACGCCGTGCGCCCGCAGCTTCCCCGCGATCACCGGACCCACCCCGTAGAACTCCTCAACGGGTAACCCTGCGAGCAGGGCCTCCACCTCCTCGGGTCGGATAACGGTCAACCCGTCCGGCTTGTGCATCCCGCTGGCGAGCTTGGCGAGGAATTTGTTCACCGACACCCCGGCGGAGGCGGTGAGGCGCGTCTCGTTCAGGATGTCCGCCTTGATGGCCCGGGCGAGGCTCTCGGCGTCGGCCAACGTCCGGTCCTCCCCCGTCACGTCCAGGTACGCCTCGTCCAGCGCCAGGGGCTCGATCACGTCCGTGTAGCGGGCGAAGACCTCGTGAAGCTCGGCGGAGACGGCGCGGTACAGGTCCATCCGTTGCGGGATGAGCACGAGGTCCGGGCAGCGCGCGACGGCGTGGTGAACGGGCATGGCGCTGCGGACGCCGAACCTGCGGGCGACGTAGTTGGCGGTCATCACCGCCCCCTTGCGGGCGGTGGCGATCACGCCGACGGGCTTGTCAGCGACTTCTGGCCGGTCGCGCACTTCGATGGAGGCGTAGAAGGCGTCCATATCCACGTGCACGATCAGGCGGGCCATAGGGGGAGTGTCCCCCGGCGGGGAGGGCCGGGGGAGTGCGGGAGCTTACAGGTGTGGACCCGGGTGGAAGAAGCGCCCCCTCAGTCCCCCAGGGACAGCCCGGCGGCCCCCTCCGGCGGGGCGTCCGGTGCCCCCCGCTTGAACAGCGCCGTGGTGACGAGGAACGCGGCGGGCGCGGACAGGAGCAGCGGCACGGCGAGCCGCAGGAAGCCCGCACCCTCGTCCCGGATGGTTGTGACTACGGCCAGCACGATGATGAGGGCAGGGAGGAGCGCGACCCCCACCACCCCCGGCAGGCCTCCCGGGATGCGGAAGGGACGGCTCAGCCCCGGCTCCCGCACCCGCAGGGCGATCAGGGCCGCGAATTGCAGGAGCAGGCTCACCCCGTACAGCAGCACGGTCGTCACCGCGAGCGTCTGGAACGGCCCCAGCGCGAGCACCGCGTAGATGGCCGAGCAGACCATGATGGACACCGCTGGGGTGCCGAAGCGGGGATGCCGCGCCACGACGGCGGCGGGCAGGTAGCGGTCGGCGGCGAGGACGAAGGGCAGGCGGCTGTTGGAGAGCACCATCGCGCCAAACAGCCCCGCCGCGCAGAACATGCCGCCCACCGCGACCCAGATGCCCAGCCACCGCCCACCGATGGCCGTGGCGAGTTCGGGGAAGAACACCGTGTCGCCCCACTTCGTGTAGTCCACGCCCGCCGTCAGGCCCGCGAGGACCGGCAGCAGGTACGCGAAGATCACCAGCGGCACCGCGATCAGCATGGCGCGCGGGATGACCTTCAGCGGCCGCTCGATCTCGCCCAGCACGGTGCTGATGCCGTCCCAGCCCAGGAAGTTGTACATCACGATAAAGAGGCCCAGCCCGAAGGCCCCGAAGACTCCCGTGTCGGGCGGCGTCAGCGGTTGCCAGAAGGGGGTGGGGTGCGCCGCCCAGCGCACCGCGGCGAGCACGAACATCGTGATGAAGGGGGCGAAGACCATGGCCGCGAAGACCTTGCTGCTGTCGCCCACCGCCTTGGCGCCCCGGATGTTCAGCCGCGCGAAGCCCACGATCAGGAGGACGGCGACCGCCCAGCGCACGAGCGGGTAGTCGTCGAGCACCGTCACCCCGAAGGCCAGCCGCAGGAAGCTGCTCGTGTAGTCGGTGAACAGGGCGCTGAAGCTCGCCGCGATCACCAGGCCGTACAGCCAGCTCGTCCACCCCTGCACGAAGCCCCAGAACCGGCCCAGGGCCCGCTTGACCCACACGTAGTACCCGCCCTCGACGGGCATGGCGGTGGAGAGTTCGGTGACCATGAGGACGGTCGGGATGCTCCAGATGAAGGGCGTGATGAGGATCAGCGCAAGCGCCATGCCGGGTGCGCTGCCGCTGATCAGCCCCTCGATGCCGAACGCACCCCCCGCCACGGTGAAATAGATGACCATGACAACGCCCCAGAGGCCGAGTTTGGGGCGTGCCGGGGCGGAAGGGGGGGAGCCGGGAGAATTCGTCATGTCAACCTCGCGCGGGGGAGAGGGGCGTGGCACCTGGTTCTGGAAATGAAGCTCATCCTAAAAGGGACGCACCATTCCCGCCCTGTGGGGGTGACACGAAGTCCGGCGCGGCGGGTTGGTGCCTCCCCACAACACCCCTATCCTGTGGGCGTGACGGGGGAAGATGAGGGTCGCTGATCTGCTGGCGCTGCCGGTGTGTGCCCAGGCGCGGGTGGTGGTGCCGGGGGTGGACCTGACGCGCGAGGTGCGGCTGGCCCACGTGGTGGACGTGCCCGACGCCCAGCGATGGGTGCGCCCCGACATCCTGCTCCTCACGACCGGGCTCTCCTGGCCGCGCGAGCCGGGGGCGCTCACCCGGCTGGGCGAGGACCTCGCGCGGCACCGCCCGGCGGCGGTCGTGCTCGCCGTGCCGCACTTCTTCCCGGCCTTCCCGCCGGAGGTCGCCGGGGCCCTCGCCGCACGCGGCATCCCCGCCCTGGAGCTGCCCTGGGACGTGCCCTTCGCGGCGGTGGTGCAGTCGGCCCACGAGTTCATCCTGCGCGCCCAGGCGGGGGTGCTGGAGCGCAGCGAGGCGATCCACCGGGCGCTCACCCGCGCGGCGCTGAGCGGCAGCCTGGCGGACGTGGCGGCCACCCTCTCGGCGCAGCTCGGGCGGCCTGCCGCGCTCCTCGACGCGGGGGGACACGCCCTGACGCCGGGCCCGGCCCCCGACCCCACCGCCGCGCGGCAGGCCCTCGAACGCCCCGGGAGCGGGCCGCGTCCGCTCGCGGGGGGCACCCTCGTGCCGGTGCTGCTGCGCGGGTCGCGCGAGGGGGGCGTGTGGGTGGAGGGCGCGGGCGACCTGGAGGTGCGCTCGGCGGAACACGCCGCCACCGTCGCCGCCCTGCTGCTCCTCGCCCAGCGGGACCTGGAGGTGCGCGAGGCGCGGCTGGGCTACGCCTTCGTGGACACGCTGCTCGAGGGCCGCTTCAGCGCCGACTCCACCGCCCAGGAGCGGGCGCGGCGCCTGGGCTTCGACCCCGCCGGAAGCTACCGGGTCGCCCTCCTCGTCCTCGACGCGCCCCTGCCCCTCTCCCCGGAGGGCTTCGCCCGGCGCGAGCGGGCCGCCGGACGGGTCCGCGAGGTCCTGACCTCCCTGGGCGCCGCCCCCCTCGTCAGCGTCAGCCTCAACCACGTCTGGTTCCTGCTGCCCGAGCGGGTGAGCCCCGGGCAGGTGTGGGCGTGGGCGCGGCTGGGCTGGGAGGCCGAGGACGGGGACCCGTCCCCCGGCGGCATGGTGTACGGGCGGGCTCGGTCTGGCGCGGACGGGGTGGCGCAGGGCCGCGCGGAGGTGCTGACCCTGGCGGCCTATGCCCGGCCCGGAGAGCTGCGGTCCTACGCGGAGGTGCTGGTCCCAAGGGCCCTCAGCGGCGACCGCGACGCCCAGGCTGACCTCGTGGGGAGCCTCCTTTCCCCCCTGCGTGCGGCGCGCGGCGGGGAGGCTTTGATCACCACCGTGCGGGCCCTGTGCGACACGGGCTTCGCTCAGAGTGAGGCCGCCGCCCGGCTGGGCATCCACGGCAATACCCTGCGCTACCGCATGGACCGGGTGGAGACCCTGACGGGCCGCCCCCTGGACGACCCCGCCACCCGCTCGCTGTGGTGGCTGGCCCTGCAACTCGACGCCCTGACGGCATAGGGATGGTTGTGGGGAGGAAACAACAAACGCCCGTCTCCCTTGGCCTCCCTCCACCATGCTGCTCCCTTCTCCGGTGACTACCCTGACGGCACAGGAGGAAGACATGACCATTTCGCCGTCCAGAACGGACGAGCTTCTGGCCCTGCGTCTGTCCGAGGTCCCGCGCGGGGTGAGTAACGGCCACCCGATCATCGCCGCGCGGGCCGAGGGCGTACGGCTGTGGGACGTGGAAGGCCGCGTCTACCACGACTGGGTGGGCGGCATCGGCGTGCTGAACGTGGGGCACAACCACCCGAGGGTGGTGGAGGCCGTGCGGGCACAACTCGAACAGGTGACCCACACCAGTTTCCAGGTCGCCATGTACGAGCCCTACCTGCGGCTGGCCGCGCGGCTGAACGCGCTCTTCCCGGGCGAGCGCCCCGCCAAGACCATCTTCTTCACGACGGGCGCGGAGGCCACCGAGAACGCCATCAAGATCGCGCGGAGTTACACCGGGCGGCCCGCCGTCCTCTCCTTCACCCACTCCTTCCACGGGCGCACCCTGCTCGGCATGACGCTGACCGGCAAGAAGGGCTACTACGCGCAGAACTTCGGCCCCTTCGCCCCCGACGTGTACCACGCGCCCTTCCCGTACGAGTACCGGGGGGTGAGCGTGGAGGCCGCATTGGAGGGGCTGCACGAGCTGTTCCGCACGACCGTGGACTCCTCGCGCGTCGCCGCGATCATCCTCGAACCCGTGCTGGGGGAGGGCGGCTTCCTGCCCGCGCCGCCCGCCTTCCTGCGCGCCCTGCGGGACGTGTGTGACGAGCACGGCATCGTCTTCATTGCGGACGAGATTCAGAGCGGGATGGGCCGAACGGGGAGCCTCTGGGCCATCGAGGGGAGCGGCGTGAAGCCTGACCTCCTGACCTTCGCCAAGAGCATCGGCGGCGGGCTGCCCATCAGCGGCGTGACGGGCCGGGCGGAGATCATGGACGCGCCCGCGCCCGGCGGCCTGGGCGGCACCTATGCGGGCAATCCCCTCGCCTGCGCGGCGGGCCTCGCGGTCCTCGACCTCTTCGAGGACGGCTCGCTCCTCGCGCACGCCCGGCATGTCGGCGAGCGGCTGCACGCGGCCTTCCGCGACCTCCAGGCCGAAGTGCCCGGCATCGGCGACGTGCGCGGCCTCGGCCCGATGGTGGCGATGGAGTTCGTGAAGGACGGTGAGACGAAGACGCCCGACCCCGAGATGGCAACCCGCGTCGTCGAGGCCGCCCGCCGCCGGGGCCTGCTCCTCCTGAAGGCCGGAATGTACGCCAGCGTCATCCGCGTCCTCGTGCCCCTCACCGTCACCGACGAGGAACTGGACGAGGGGCTGGAGATGCTGCGTGGGGCGGTGTGGGAGGCGGCGCAGGGGTAGTGCCTGGCGCTCGCTGCGTTTTGCCCCTCCCCCTTGAGGGGGGAGGTTGGGAGGGGGTGAACCGAAGCGGCAGTCGGGGCCAACCGAAAGGCGAAAGCATCTTCCCAACGTTGGCGCCCGCTCCGTGGCCCCCTCACCCCGGCCCTCTCCCGCAAGGGGAGAGGGAGAACCATCTCAAGGAGAATCCACCATGCCCCATATCCACCTCCAGACCGAGATTCCCGGGCCACAGAGCGTGGTCCTCCAGAAACGCCGGGCGGCAGCAGTGTCTTCCGCGCTCGCGCAGGCCAACCCGGTCGCCGTCCGAACGGCGCGCGGGTCGCTCGTGACCGACGTGGACGGTAACACCTTCATCGACCTCGCGGGCGGCATCGGCATGATGGCGGTCGGGCACAACCACCCGAAGGTGGTGGAGGCGGTGCAGGCCCAGGCCGCCGAACTCATCCATCCCTGCGCGCTCGTGACCAACTTCGGGGCGTACCCGGCCCTCGCCGAGCGGCTGAATACGCTCACGCCGGGCGACTTCCCCAAGAAGACGCTGCTCGCCAACGGGGGCGCGGAGGCCGTCGAGAACGCCGTCAAGCTCGCGCGGGCGTACACCGGGCGGGCGGGCGTGATCGTGTTCGAGGGGGCGTATCACGGGCGCACCAACCTCACCATGAGCATGACGAGCAAGTACGGCCTGTTTAAAAAGGGCTTCGGCCCCTTCGCGGGCGAGGTCTACCGCCTGCCCTTCCCCAACCCCTACCGCGCGCCGGAGGGGATGACCCCCGAAGCCTGGGTGGACTGGTGCTGCTGGAACCTCGACAACGCCCTCACCGCGCACATCGACGCCTCGGCCCTCGCGTGCATCGTGGTCGAGCCGGTGCAGGGGGAGGGGGGCTTTATCCCCACCCCGGCGAAGTTCCTCCAGAAGATCAGGGAAGTCTGTGACCGCACGGGCGCCGTCATGGTCGCCGACGAGATTCAGAGCGGCAGCGGGCGCACCGGGCGGCTGTACGCCATCGAACACGCGGCGGTGGTGCCCGACCTCCTCGTGAGCGCCAAGAGCCTCGGGGCCGGAATGCCCATCAGCGCCGTCACGGGCCGCGCCGAGATCATGGACGCCCCGCACCTCGGCGGGGTGGGAAGCACCTACGGGGGCAGCCCCGTTGCGTGCGCCGCCGCCCTCGCCGTGCTGGACGTGCTGACCGAGCCCGGCTTCCTGGAACAGGGGCAGACGGTCGAGCGGGTCGTCCGCGAGGTCTGGGAACCCCTGCGCGGCGAGCTGCCCATCGGCGACGTGCGCGGGATCGGCGCGATGATGGCGGTCGAGTTCGTGAGGGACCCGGGGACGAGGGAGCCCTGGCCCGAACTCGTGGCCGCCTCCGTCCCCCTGGCGGTGAAGCGCGGCGTGCTGCTGATCCGCGCGGGGCTGTACTCCAACTGCATCCGCTTCCTGCCCGCCCTCGACATCCCCGAGGACATGCTGCGCGAGGGCCTGCAAGCCGTCGTGGAGGGGGTGCGCGAGGCGTACCGGACGATGCGGGAGCCGGTGCCCGCATGACCGCCACCTTCGCCGACCGCCCGGTGCTGGCTGCCCGCGAGGATGGCCGCTACGTGGTCGTGCAGGCGAGGGCCGAGGACGCACCTGCCCTGGAAGCCGTCCAGCGTGCCTGCTTCCCCGACCTCAGCGAGGAGGAGATCGCCACCGCCCGGCACTTCCTCTCACACCAGGCGCACTTCCCGGAAGGGCAACTCGCGGTGTTGGACACGCAGACGGGGCGGCTCGTCGCATCCAGCAGCGACTTTCGGATGCGGGTGGACTTCGCCCACTACGCGCATTCCTACCTGGAGGAGACAGGCGACAACCTCTTCACCACCCACGACCCGGGGGGCGACTGGCTGTACGGCGCGGACATCGGCGTCCACCCGGATGTGCGCGGCCAGAGCATCGCCACCCTGCTTTACGGGGCGCGGCACAGCCTGATCCGCCGCCTGAACCTGAAAGGGCATGTGGCCGGGGCGATGCCGAAGGGCTACTGCCAGGTTGCCGACCAGATGCCCATCGAGCAATACGTCCTGTCGGTGATCCGGGGCGAGCGCCGCGACCCGGTTCTCAGCGTCCAGCTCGGACGCGGGTACGGGGTATGGGGCATCATTCCCGACTATTTAGAGGACGAGTCCTGCGGGAATTACGGCGTCTTCATCGTGTGGCGCAACGCCGATTATCGGGAGGAAGGGTGACGACGATTTACACCGGCGGTCCCATTTACCCCCACGCGGACGGGCGGGCGGTGGAGGCGCTGGCGGTGCGGAGTGGGCGCGTGCTGCACATCGGAACGCTGGAGGACGCGCGGACGGTGGCCGGACCCGGGGCAAGGCTGCACGACCTCGGCGGCGATACCCTCCTCCCCGGCCTGACGGACGCGCACGTCCACGTCTGGAAGGTGGGCCAACTCCGCACGACGCTGCTCGACCTGCGGGAGGCCGGGTCTCCCGACGAACTGGCCCGGATGGTGCGGGAACGCCACGCCCAACTGCCCCCCGGCGTCTGGCTCTGGGGACGCGGCTGGAACGAGACGCGGCAGGGGGCCTCACCCGACCGTGCCCTCCTCGACGCCCTCGCCCCTGGCCGCCCCGTCCTCCTCACCCGAACCTGCGCCCACATCCACGCGGTCAGCACGGCGGCCCTGGAGCGCGCGGGCATCGGGCCGGACACCCCCGCCCCCCCCGGCGGCGAGATCGACTATGAAGGGGGGCGGTTGACCGAGACGGCCTACGGGCTGGTCTTCGACGCCATGCCCGCCCCGACCCAGGCGCAGTACGAGGCGTGGATTCTGGCGGGGCTGGAGTACCTCCACTCCCTCGGCTTCACGGCGGCGACCGATCCAGCGGTGGATGCGCCGCTCTACGCCGCCTATCGTGCGCTGGACGCGGCGGGACGGCTCCCCATCCGCGTCAATCTCCTCTACATCCGCAGGCCGGACGGCGGCTCGCAAACGCTGCCCCTGCCCGAGAAACACCTCTCGCCCTTCCTGCGCTGCAACAGCGTGAAGTTCTTCGGCGACGGCGGCCTCAGCGGGGCGACGGCGGCGGTGAGCGTGCCCTACCGCAACACGGAGGGGCCGAGCCAGGGGGTGCTGCGTTTCAAGACGGAGGAGTTGTACGAACTCGCGCGGGAAGCACATGTGGCGGGCTTCCGCATCGGCGCGCACGCGATTGGGGACGTGGCCCTCGACCAACTCCTCAGCGTGTACGCGAGGCTAGCTGAAGAACATCCCAGTGGCCCCCGCCACCGCATCGAACACTTCGGTCTGCCCTCCGCCGCCCACCTCCGTCTCGCCCGGGAGCTGCGGGTGATCGCCGTGCCCCAGCCCGTCTTCCTCCACGAACTGCGGGCCAACTACGACCGCTTCGTGCCCCACGAACTCGCCGGGCAGGTGTTTCCCCTGCGGGCCTACTTCGACGCGGGGCTCGACGTGGCTTTCTCTAGTGACGGCCCGGTCGTGCGCGAGTTGCGGCCCTTAGCGGGCGTCCGCGCGGCGGTGGCCGAGCCCTACGTCCCGGGCATGGAGGTCACGGTCGCCCAGGCCCTCGGCGCCTACACCCGCGGCGGGGCGGTCGCGCACGGCGACGAGCACGAGCGGGGCACCCTCGCCCCCGGCTCCCTCGCCGACCTCACCATTCTGGGGGGCGACCCGTTCCAAACTGAGCCTCAAGACCTGCCGGGAATCCCGGTGCGCGGCGCCGTGCTGGCCTCTCAGGCGCCCGTAGAAAGCGAGCGAGTATGACCACCCTGCAAAACGATCCCGTGACCCGCAGCCGCGCGTACTTCGACGGCGAGTGGCGCTCCACGCCCAAGACCTTCGAGGTCATCCACCCCGGCACCCTGGAACCCATCGGCGCGGTCGCCGACTGCACCCCCGACGACGCCCGCCGCGCCATCGACGCCGCCGAGGTCGCGCTGAAGGAGTGGCGCAAGGTCAACCCCTACCAGCGCGGCAAGATTCTGCGCCGCTGGCACGACCTGATGTTTACGCACAAGGAGGAACTCGCCCGCCTGATGACCCTGGAGATGGGCAAACCCATCACCGAGACGCGCGGCGAGGTCGGTTACGCGGCCAGCTTCATCGAGTGGTGCGCGGAGGAGGCTGGGCGCATCAGCGGCGAACGCATCGCCATGCGCTTCGACCATAAGCGCGGCTTCACGGCCTCCGAGCCGGTGGGCATCGTGTACGCCGTGACCCCCTGGAACTTCCCGGCGGGGATGATCACCCGCAAGGCCGCCCCCGCCCTCGCCGCCGGGTGCGTGATGATCCTCAAGCCCGCCGAGCAGAGCCCGATGACGGCCCTCTACCTCGCCGAGCTGTGGCTGGAGGCGGGCGGCCCCGCCAACACCTTCCAGGTTCTCCCCACGAACGACGCCCCGGCCTTTACCGCCCCCTTCATGGAGGACGAGCGGGTGCGGAAGCTGACCTTCACCGGCTCCACGGCGGTCGGTCGCCTCCTGTACACCCAGGCGGCGCGGACCCTCAAGCGCGTCTCCCTCGAACTCGGCGGCCACGCGCCCTTCCTGATCTTCGCGGACGCGGACCTGGAGAAAGCCGCCCGCGAGGTCGTCGGCTCCAAGTTCCGCAACGCCGGGCAGACCTGCATCAGCACCAACCGGGTGTACGTGCAGCGCGAGGTCGCCGAGGAATTCACCCGCATCCTCACCGAGAAGACGGCGGCCCTCAAGCTCGGCGACCCCTTGCAGGACGACACGGGCGTGGGTCCGGTCGTCGAGCAGGCGGGGCTGGACAAGGTGAAGGCCCACGTCGAGGACGCCCTCAGCCGGGGCGCGCGGGCGACGGTCGGCGGCAGCGTTCAGGAAGGCCTCTACTTCCAGCCCACGGTGCTCACGAACGTCTCGCCCGACAGCCTGATCCTGCACGAGGAGACCTTCGGCCCGGTCGCCCCCGTCGTGGTCTTCGACACGGAAGAAGAGGGCCTGCGCCTGGCGAACGATTCCGAGTACGGCCTGGCCGCCTACGCCTACACCCGCGACCTCTCCCGCGCCTGGCGGGTGGCCGAGGCGCTGGAATACGGCATCGTCGGCATCAACGACGGGGTGCCGAGCGCGGCGAGCCCCCACGTCCCCTTCGGCGGCATGAAGAACAGCGGCGTGGGCCGCGAGGGCGGGCACTGGGGGCTGGAGGAGTACCTGGAGACGAAGTTCATCTCCATGGGCGTCTGAAGAAGGATGGGCGGGGCGGCGGGTGTAACCCCGCCGCCTCATCTTTGTTTTTTCTCAATGTTCCCTTTTTCACAACTGGGGCTTTTCCTGTCATAGCCGCGTCAGACCATGTGCGTACCATGAGCTTACCTCCATGAATACGTCCTGGCCTGTCCCGGCAGCTCCCCGTCCCCTCGTCCCGCACGCCGAAGACCTGCCCGACCCCACCGTGCTGCCCGTGCCCGGCGGCTATTTCATCTACGCCACCAACAACCCCGCCGCGCACGTGCCCGTGGTGTTCAGCCCGGACCTGGAGAATTTTGCCCTGCTGGGCGACGCTCTGCCCCACCTTCCCGGCTGGGCGCGGCCCGGCTTCACCTGGGCGCCTGAGGTGATCGCCGTGGAAGGCGGCTACCGGCTCTACTTCACCGCCCGGCTGCGGGGCACGCGCCGCCAGGTCATCGGCGTCGCCACGTCCGCGAGCCCGGTCGGCCCGTTCGTCGCCGCCCCCCGGCCCCTGATCACGATGCTGGACCTCGGCGGGGCCATCGACCCGGACGTGCTGATCGCGCCAGACGGCAAACGTTACCTGTACTGGAAGAACGACGGCAACGCCGCACACCAGGCCACCCACCTGTGGGGCGCCCCGCTGAGCGAGGACGGGCTCTCGCTCGCCGCCGGGCCCGTGTGGCTGCTCACGGCCAGCGAGCCCTGGGAGCGCGAGCTGGTGGAGGCGCCCCAGGTCATCGAGGAGGGCGGCACCTTCCACCTGCTGTACTCGTGCGCGGACTTCGGCGACGAGAGCTACGCCATCGGCCACGCCTGCGGGGAGAGCCCACTGGGTCCCTTCTGGAAGACCAGCGCCGCGCCGCTGCTGGCCTCGCACGGGACGCTGGCAGGCCCGGGCCACAGCCACGCCTTCCGGGACGAGCGCGGGCAGTGGCGCCTGGCCTACCACGCCTGGCAGGCCGGGGCGGTGGGTTACCCACACGGTCGCCGCAGCCTGCAACTCTCCGCGCTGCACCTTGAAGGCCGTCTCGCCCGGGTGGGGTAAAGAGCGCCTGAGCCGACCCCGTCCCGCCTGCCGTTCCTATGCGCTCTTCCCCCCGCCGTGCAGCTCGTCCGTCCCGCTCGTCAGCCGCACGGCGAGGAGGATCGGCCCCAGCGTCAGGGCAATGACCATCAGCGCCACCACGTTCGTCACCGGGCGGTCGCGCGGCTTGAATAGCTCGGCCAGGAACCAGATCGGCAGGGTCTGCTGCTGCCCCGCCGTGAAGGTCGTGACGATCACCTCGTCGAGCGAGAGGGCGAAACTCAGCATCATGCCCGCCAGCAGCGCCGTGGCGACCGAGGGGAGCAGCACCCGCCGCAGGGTGGCGAAGTAGTCCGCCCCCAGGTCCATGCTCGCCTCCACGAGGGAAACGGACGTGCGCCGCAACCGCGCGACGACATTGTTGTAGACGGTCACGATGCAGAAGGTCGCGTGACCGACGACGATAGTTGCGGTCCCCAGCGGCACGTTCAGGCGCTGAAAGGTTGTCAGCAGCGCGATCCCCGTGACGATGCCCGGCAGGGCGATGGGCAGGATCAGCAGCAGCGTCACCACGTCCCGCGCCCGGAAGCGTGCCCGCGCCATCGCCAGCGACACGAGCGTGCCGAGCAGGGCTGCCAGGAGGGTGCTCGCCAGCGCCACGCCGAGGCTCAGCCGCAAGGCCGCCCACATATCGCCGCGCGCCGCCGCCCGGGGAAACCACTCCATCGTTAATCCCGGCGGTGGGAAGCGGTACGTGCGGTCCTCGGTCGTGAAGGCGTACAGGGCGATGATCAGGATGGGGACGTACAGGAACAATAACCCCGCGAGCGCCGAGACCCGCAGGAGGAGGGAAGGCCGCGAGTTCATAGCGCGTCGAACGCTCCCAGCCGCCTCGCCAGCAGCAGGTAGACCGTGATGATCAGGATGGGCACCACGCTGAAGGCCGCCGCAAGAGGCAGGTTTCCCGCCGTCCCCTGCTGCGTGTACACCATCTGCCCGATAAAGAAGCCCGGCGCCCCCACCACCCCGGGGATGATGTAGTCCCCCAGCGTCAGGCTGAAGGTGAAGATGCTCCCCGCCGCGATCCCCGGCACCGCGAGCGGCAGGATGACGCGCCGGAGGGTCTGAGCTGGTCTTGCGCCGAGGTCGCTGCTCGCCTGGAGGACGGCGGGCGAGATGCGTTCCAGCGCCGCCTGGACCGGCAGGATCATGTACGGCAGCCAGATATAGGTGAAGACGAGAAACATCCCGAGGTAAGAGGAGGCGAGGCTCGGGCCGCCCACCACCGGGGTCCTCAACAACCCGTCCAGCAGCGGACGCAGGTGCAGCGCGTCCGCCAGTGCCGAGATCACCCCGTCCTGCGCGAGGACCAGCCGCCCGGCGTAGACCCGCACGAGGTAGCTGCTCCACAGCGGCAGCAGCACGAGGACGTACAGCCACGCCTTCCTGGCCCCCCGCGCGTGAAAGGCCATCAGGAAGGCGATGGGAAAGGCGATCAGCGCGCAGGCCACCGTCACCGCCAGCGCCATCAGCACCGTCCGCACCACGATGTCCACATTGCTCGGCGTGGTGAAGACCTGCGCGAAGTTGGTCAGGGTGAAGCGCGGCTCGACCTGCCCCGTGAAGTCGTTGAGCCCGTAGAAGGAGTACACGAGCAGGTTCACGAGCGAGCCGAGGTACACGACGACCATCCACGCCAGCGGCGGGAGCAGCGTCACGGCGAGCAGGACGGCGGGCCGCAGCACGAGGGTGTCGGAGAGGCGGCGGCGCAGGGGCCGAGTCGGGGCGGGGGAGAGGCTCACTCGTCCTCCAGGCGGTGCAGGGCGTCCGGGTCCCAGGTCAGGCCGACCATCGTTCCCAGGGGAGGCGGGGGGACGCTCGCGGGCATGACGGCGGACACCCGCTCCAACCCCACCCGCACGTCGAGCCGGGTAAACGCCCCCTGGTAGCTCACGTCGTCCAGCGTGCCCACGAGGTCGCCGGGTCGGGGAGAAGGATGCACCGTCACCCGCTCTGGCCGCAGGGCATAGGTGCCGTCCCCCGCCCCGATCACCCCGCCGTCCAGCACGTTCGCCCCGCCCACGAACCGCGCGACGAAGCGGGTGCGGGGCCGCTCGTACACCTCGCGCGGTGGCCCCATCTGCACGACTCTTCCATCCGCGAAGACCGCCACCCGGTCGCTCATGCTCAGCGCCTCGCCCTGGTCGTGGGTGACGTAGACGAAGGTGACGCCGAGTTGACGTTGCAGGCTCCGCAGCTCCCCCTGCATCTCCTCGCGCAGCTTGAGGTCCAGCGCCCCCAGCGGCTCGTCGAGCAGGAGGATGCGGGGGTGGCGGGCCAGCGCCCGGGCGAGCGACACCCGCTGCCGTTGCCCGCCCGAAAGCTGCGCGGGCCGACGGTCCCCGAACCCCGACAGCTTCACGAGGTCGAGCATCTCCTCGGCCCGGCGCTCGCGCTCGCGTTTGGGCACCCCGCGCACGGTCAGCGCATACGCCACGTTCTCCCGCACGTTCATATGCGGAAAGAGGGCATAGTCCTGAAAGACCGTGTTCACGTCCCGCGCGTAGGGTGGCAGGCGTGAGGCGTCCTGCCCGAACAGCTCGATCCGCCCCGCGGACGGCAGCTCGAAGCCGCCGATCAGCCGCAGCGCCGTCGTCTTCCCACTTCCCGACGGACCCAGCAGGCTGAAAAACTCGCCCTCGGCAATCTCCAGCGTCACCCCGTCCACCGCGCGCACCGTGCCGAAGGTGCAGCTCACGTCACGCAGGGCGACGGCGACGTTCGCGCGGGTCCCGGTCACGGTGGGAGAAGTCGCCAGGACCGTCATCGGCCCTCAGCGTCCGCCCTGGATGGCGATGTAGTCGCTCACCCAGCGGCTATAGGGCACGCAGGTCCCCTGGGTGGGGCACTTGGCGACGGGCGTGCGCCAGAACCAGATGCGGTCGAAGTAGCCGAAGCCGTTCGTCTTGCAGCCGTCCTTGCCGAGCAGGGTCGAGGCCGTGCAGCCCCTGGGGTTGGCGGGCAGCGAGCCGAACCACGCGGACACGTCGCCCTGCACCTTGGGGTTCAGGCTCCACTCCAGCCAGCGGTAGGCGCAGTTGGGGTGCGGCGCCTGAGCGTGCATCATCGTCGTGTCGGCCCACCCGGTCGCGCCCTCGGCGGGGAGGGTACTCGCCACGGGCTGCTTGTTCGCCTGCAACGTGTTGACCTGGAAGGGCCAGGTCGGGCTCGCCACCACGCCCTCGTTCGTGAAGTCCTGGACCTGCACGTTCGCGTCGTTCCAGTATCGCTGCACGATCTGACGCTGGCCGCGCAACAGTTTTAGAACCTCTGCATACTGCTTCTCGTTCAGCTCGTAGGGGTTCTTGATGCCGAGCCCGGGCCGCGTCTTCATCAGGTACAGCGCCGCGTCCGCGAGGTAGATCGCCCCGTAGTACGCCTGCACCCGCCCCTTGTTGCTCTTGCCGTCGGACAGGGTGGTCGGCTCGAACACCACCTTCCACGAGGTCGGCGGGGTCTTGAAGGCCTTCGTCGAATACGCCAGCACGTTCGGGCCCCACTGGTACGGCACCCCGTAGTGCATCCCGTTCACCACGTACCACGGCGCGTTCTGAAGCCGCTTGTCCACCTGCGAGAAGGAGGGGACGAGCTTCGTGTTGATGGGCTGCACCTTGTTTCCGTAGACGAGGCGCAGGCTGGCGTCCCCGCTCGCCGTCACAAGGTCGAAGCCGCCCTGGTTCATCAGGGTCACGGCCTCGTCGCTGCTGGCGAAGGTCTTGACGCTCACCTTGCAGCCCGTCTGCTTCTCGAAGCCCGTCACCCAGTCGTAATTCTTGTCGCTCGCCCCACGCTCGATGTAGCCCGGCCAAGCGAGGATGCGAAGTTGGCCCTCCCCTGGCCCGAGGCTCTGCCGCATCGTCGTGACCTGAGCGGCGGCGAGCGTCTGGGAGAGCAGGAGGGAAACCATCAGAACGTGTCGCATAGGACTCCTTTTGAAGATGGGGACCGGGTCAAAGACCCTATCCTTATTGCTCCTCCCCCTTGAGGGGGGAGGCTGGGAGGGGGTGAACTGGCCTGGCATCCGGGCCACCCAGCCCCACAACCACCCGCTACGCCAGCGCGAACGCCGACGCCCGCACCTTCCGCCCGGCCGCCGCCAGCACTTCCCGCGCCACCCGCTCGCCGCTCTCGACGCCGCCCTCCATGTAGCCCTGGGCGTCAATGGAGGTGTGTTCGCCGCAGAAGTGCAGGCCGTACACCGCCTCGCCCTCCGCGCCCGAGATCGTGGTCCACTGCCCCACCCGGTAGCAGGCGTAGGAGGCGCGCACGTAGGGGTTCCCCGGCCAGAAGGCGCGCACGGGGGCCGTGCCTGAGCGGGCGGCGTTCAGCCCCGGGAACACGCGCTCCATCTCACCCAGCCAGGCCGAGGTCCGCGCCTCCGAGGTCCCCGTGCCGACTTCCAGCCCACGGCGCCCGCCGAGGTAGTTCGTGAGGCAGCCACCCGGGGCCGAGACACCCCGGCTGCTCTCCCAGGTGTTCTGCCAGGGGCGGTCCGTGAACACCTCGCCGCTCGACCTGTAGCGGTCCCGCCACACCCGCGAGGTGAAGCCCGCGATGAGCTTGGCGTTCGTCCCGTACCCGAGTTCCGCGATGGCCCGGCGCTTGACCTGCGGGAGCGCGAGGCCGCTGAGGTCCACCCGCCGCAGCGTCGTGAACGGCAGGGCGAACACGACCCGGGGGGCGACCACGTCCGTCCGCTGCCCGTCGCGGTTGAACGTCAGCACATACTGGCCGTCCCGGCGCCCCCGCACGGCCTCCAGCCAGGTGCCGTAGCGGATGTTGGCCCCCACAACTGCGGCGAGAGCCTGCGGCACCCGGTCGTTGCCGCCCTCGATCCCGTACCGCTCGTCGCTGGCGCCGAACAGCTCGAACTGCCCCGGCTCGGTGCCCACGAGGTACAGGAAGTTCAGCGGGCTCTGCTCGCTCGTCTCCAGGCCGTACTCGATGTTGTACGCCACGTCGAGCAGGTCGAGGAGCCAGCCCCGCGCCCCGATGTCCTCCAGATACTGCCGCAGCGAGATGGTGTCCAGGCGCCGCCCCGGGCCGGGGTTGGTGTAGCTCACCGTGTCGTCGCCTAGGCTGGCCACGTCGTCGTCGATGCGCTTCACCAGGGGGCGGAAGGCGTCCACGGCCTCGCGCTCGGAGTGGCGGCGACCGCCGAAGTCGTACCACTGCGGGATAAGGCCCACGTCCGTCTGCCCCAGGTCCACCAGCCGCAGCCCGAGTTCCCTCGCCAGCGCGCGGATGTTCTTGTGCCCGGAGTCGATGAACTCCCCGCCGAGTTCCACCGGCCTGGGGAAGTGCCCGCGCAGGGTGTGCATCCGCCCGCCCGCCCGGGTCGAGGCCTCGTAGACCCGGTACGGGATGCCCGCCCGGTGCAGGCGGTAGGCGACCGTGAGGCCCGCCACCCCCGCCCCGATGATGGCGACGGGAGAGCCGTCCCCGAGGCCCTGTGAACGGATCGGCGGCCCGCCGCCCCCCGCCAGGGCGCCCTGCCCGCAGGAGGTCAGCGCGAGGCCCGCCGCCGCCCCCGCCGAGGCCCGCAGCACCTGCCGGCGCGAGAGCAGCGTCTCCCGACGTTCCAACGCCTCGTCCGTGCTCACCCCGGCGTGCTCGGCGTCCCGGGCAAGGGTGAAGGCCCGCCTCAGGGCTCCCAGCAGCGGCGTCCGGGTCACTGGTCCGCCTCGCCGAAGATCGTGAAGTGCCAGGGTTTGCGCCGCGCCCCGGTGTGGTCGAGCATGACGTGTTTGGGCACCGTGTACTCCTCCAGCGCGTAGTGCGACAGGTCCTTGCCAAAACCGCTGCGTCCGAAGCCCCCGTGCGGCATCTCGGAGGCGAGCGGCAGGTGGTCGTTCACCCAGACGGTCCCGCAGCGCAGCGCCGCCGAGACCCGCAGCGCCCGGCCCACGTCGCGCGTCCACACGCTGCCCGCCAGGCCGTAGGGGACCCCGTTGGCGAGGGTGATGGCCTCCTCCTCACCCGAGAAGGCATTGAGCACCACGACCGGCCCGAAAATCTCCTCCTGCACGCAGTCGGCGTGCTGCGGCGCGTTGGCGATCACCGTCGGCGGGTAGAAGAACCCCGGCCCCGGCGGCACCTCGCCCCCGAGTTCGACCGTGAGCCCCTGCGCCCGCGCGTCCTCCACGAAGCGGCGCACCTTGTCCCGCTGCTCGGCGCTCGACAGCGGCCCCAGGTCGGTGTTTTCGCTCGCCGGGTCACCCATGCGGATGGAGGAGGCGACCTCCCTGAAGCGGGCCAGGAAGGCGTCATACACCTCCCGCTCGACGTAGAGCCGGGTGGCGGCGGTGCAGTCCTGCCCGGCGTTCACGAAGCTCGCGGCGACTGCGCCCTGCACGGCGGCCTCCAGGTCCGCATCCGCGAACACGACGAGGGGGGCCTTGCCGCCGAGTTCCAGCGTCACCCGTTTGGTGAGGCGGCTGGCGAGTTCCATCACCCGCTGTCCGGTGCGGGTGCTGCCGGTGAAGCTCAGCATCGCCACGTCCGGGTGGGTGCAGATCGCCTCGCCGACCTCCGCGCCGCCCGTGACCACCTCGATCAGCCCTTCAGGGAGCCCCGCCTCCAGCGCGAGTTCCGCCATCCGCAGCGTCGTGAGCGGTGTGTTCGGCGCGGGCTTGATGACGACCGCATTTCCTGCCGCGAGGGCCGGGCCGAGCTTCCAGGCGGCCATCAGGAAGGGGTAGTTCCAGGGGGTGATCGCGCCCACCACGCCGACGGGTTCGCGGCGGATCATGCTCGTGTAGCCGCCGACGTAGCTGCCCGCCGCCGCGCCCTCCTGCCGCCGGACCGACGCGGCGAAGTAGCGCACGTTGTCGATCCCGAAGGGAATGTCCGAAAAACGGGCGAGCTTGATGGGCTTGCCCGCGTTGCGGCTTTCGAGCTGGGCCAGCTCCTCGGCGTGAGCTTCCAGCGCGTCCGCCCATTTCAGCAGCGCCGTGCTGCGCTCTCCAACGCTCAGCGCCCCCCACCCCCGCTGCGCCTCCCGCGCCCGGGTCACGGCGGCGTCCACGTCCCCCGGGGTCAGCTCGGGCACCTCGGCGAAGGCCTCGCCGCTCGCCGGGTCGATAAGGCTCCTCGTGCTCGCTCGCACCGTCGTCATGTCGGGCTCCTGCGGGAAGGGCGGGGTGAGGAACAGGGCGTCCTGATCGTCATGGGAACCTCGCTGGATGGAGAGGGCGAAGGGGCACCGAACGTGAGGGCCGGGGGTGAAGGGTTTCCGAATTGTGTGTGGCGTAACTCTACCATCGTAGGCGTCCCAGTTTCCCGAACACTTGTGGGGAAGTCACGAAGGAAAGGACGGGGTCTTGGGAGAACAGGACAACGGGGCGGTTCTCCAGCAGGGTCGGGGTGGAACGGCCCTCGCCGAATCGCCCGCATCGCGGCTGGTTGCGGCACCCCGGACCCGGAATCAAAGCGGACCCTGCCGGTCTGCGGGTCTGGACGTTCGACTCCCCGGCATGGTGGAGCGGCGTCACGCCCCCCTCTGGCAACGGGCAAGGAGGAGCGCCGCCCCCGCCGGGGGCTCTTAACTCCCGTGACCGCGCGGGGCTTAGCTCGACTCTTCCGCGAGACGCGGGCGCTTCCAGTCGCTCTTTTCCCCGCGCACGGTTGCAGTCCCGAGTCTATGGGGCGCCTGAACGTGCCTCATGGAGAGGCCGTCTTGTCGTCCCTTCGCCGGGTCCCTCTGCCCCCTACTTCGGGCCCGCCGTCACAATGACGATGTTCCCGGGGTCCAGCAGTTCCCTGGCGGCCTGGTTCACCTGATCGAGGGTGACCGCGTTCACCTTGGCCTGGTACTGGGTGAGTTCGGAAAGCGGCAGCCCGGTGGTGTAAAAGCCCGTGAAGGTGCCCGCCAGCGCGGCGGGGTCGGCGAGACCCACCGTGTAGCTGCTCACGAGCGCGTTCTTGGCGGTGTTCACCTCGGTCTGGGTCAGGCCGACCTCCCGCACCTGCCCCAGGATCGCCAGGGCCCCCTGCACCGCCCGCTCGGTGTCCCGGGGGTTGGTCTGCATGACCAGGGTGAAGGGCCCCGCCTCGCGCCCGGCGCTGAAGCCCGAGTACACGCCGTAGGTCAGGCCCTGCTGGTCGCGCAGGGTGGTACCCAGGCGGCTGGAGAGGGTGTCGCCGCCCAGCACCTGATTCAGGACCAGGCTGGCGTAGTAGCGCGGGTCCCGGCGGTCGATGCTCTGGTAGCCCAGGTACGTGACCGCCTGCGTCTTGCCGGGGAGGTCGGGGTTCTGGCGCACCACGCCCGCCGGTTTGCCCACCTCTGGGTAACTCACGGTGGGGGCGGGGCCCTGCGCCGTCCAGCCGCCCAGCTTCTGGGTGAGGAGCGCCCGGACCGCAGCCGGGTCGAAGTCGCCCACCAGCGTGACCACCGTGGTGTCCGGGCGGTAGTGCGCCTGGTAGAAGGCGGTCAGGTCGTCCCGGGTCAGCGTGCCCACGCTCTGCGGGGTGGCGAACACCTGCCAGGGGTTGCCCTTGGGGTACACCGTCTTGCGGAAGACCTGCTGCGCGACGGTGCCGGGGTCGTCGGCGCTGCGCCTCAGGCCTTGCAGGGCCTGGGCCTGGCTGAGCTTGAACTGCTCTTCCGGGAAGGTGGCGTTTTGCAGCACGTCCGCGAACACGTCCACCAGGGTGGGGAGGTCCTTTGCCAGCGCCGCCCCGCCGATCTGTACCCCGAAGCGGCTGGCACTCGCCGAGAGCCCGGCGCCCACGTCGTCCAGGGCGCGGGCCAGGGCCAGCTCGCCCCGCGTCCGCGTGCCCGAGAGCAGGTTGCCCGCCACGAGGTCGGCCACCCCCGCCTTGTCCTCGGTGTCGAACTCGCGGCCCGCCCGCACGTCGGCGCTCAGGGTCACGGTGGGGGTGCTCGCGTTGCGCAGCAGCAGCACCGTCAGCCCGTTGGGGAGTTTGATCTCCTCCGGCAGGGTCACCTGCGCCTGCCCGGCGGGGGGCGAGGGGGGCAGGTACTGGGCGACCTGGGCGGGGTCCACCGGGGGCCCGGCGTTAAAGGCCTCCTGGGTGCCGCCGCTTGGGGGGGGCGCTGCTCTCCTGCCCGGCCTGCGCCTCGGTGGGTTCGAAATAGCCCACGGTGCGGCTGCTGTCTTGCAGGTACTTCTGCGCCACCCGCTGCACGTCCTGGGGCGTCACCTGGGAGACGGCCTGGAGGAACTTGTCCGTGAAGCGGTAGTCGTTCGCGGTCGTGGCGTCGTAGCCCAGTTGCGCGGCCTGCGCCTGCAAGGACGTGGTGCCCAGCACCGCGCGGGCGGTGATCTGGGTGCGCGCGCGGGCGACCTCCTCGGCGCTCGGCGGGGCGCCCCGCATCTCCCCCAGGACGGCCAGCAGCGCCGCGTCCACCTCCTGCGGCGTCCTGCCGGGGGCGGGCGTAAAGCTGAAGTCGTACCAGCCGCCGCGCCGGAAGGTGGAGGGCAGAGTCCCGCCGTCGGCGGCCAGGCCGCTCTCGAACAGCGCCTGGTAGAGGCGGCTCGTGCGGCCCGAGAGCAGGATGTTGTCGAGCACGCTCAGGGCGGGCACGTCCGGGCTGTAGATCCCGGGCAGCGGGTATACCGCCTGCATCAGCGGCGTGGCCCCGGCCTCCCGCAGCACGATGGGGGCGCTGGGGTGCGGGTTGCCCAGGGTCGCCTCGACCGTCGGCCCCGCCAGCGGCGCGGAGGTGACGACTGGCCGGGTGCCCGGCGTGCCCAGCCCCCCGAAATTGGCCTGCACGGCGTCCAATGCCGCCTTCGTGTCGAAGTCGCCCACGATCACCAGCGTGGCGTACTCGGGCGAGTAGTATTTTTTGTAGTAGGCGCGCACCTTGTCGGCGGTGAAGCCCTCGATGTCCCCCCGCGTGCCGCCCACCGTCAGGCCGTAGGGCGAGTTGGGGAAGGCGGCGGCCTGCACCGCGCGGCCCAGGCGGTACTCGGGGCTGTTCTCGTCGCCCTCGATCTCGGAGAGGACCACGTTGCGCTCGCCCGCGAGCTTCTCGGGGTCAATTTGCGCGTTCACCATGCGGTCGGCCTCCAGCGCCAGCACCGCGTTCAGCTTCTCGCGCTCCACCGTCTCGAAGTAGCTCGTCTGGTCGTAGAAGGTGGTCGCGTTGAAATCGGCCCCCAGCGCCGAGAGCAGCCGCCCGAACTGCACCGGGCGGTCCGTGGTGCCCTTGAACATCATGTGTTCGAGCTGGTGCGCGATGCCGTTCACGCCCGGCGCCTCGTTGCGCGAGCCGATCTTGTACTCCACCCGCACGCTGACCACCGGCGCCCCGCGCACCTCCTTGGTGAGCACGGTCAGGCCGTTGTCCAGCACCGTGCGCCGCACCCCGGCGGTCAGTTGGGGCACGGGCGCGGTGGTCGAGGCTTGGCTCTGTTGGGCCAGGGCGGGTACCCCGGACAGCAGCAGGGCGGCGGTCAGCAGGATTTGTTTCATGGCTCCTCCGGGGTGGTGTGGTCACCAGCATATCCGGCGGGCAGGCCCCGGGGCGGGAGCCTTACCGGTGGGGTCCTCCCGTGAGTTTCCGGGGCAGTGGTCAGGAGCCGGCCCGGCACGGTCGGGCCCGGTGGACTGGAGCTCACCCTGAGCCACTTGCCCGGCGGCGGCGGCTCCTGCTCGTCGTCGCGGACAAACCGCGCTGGGGTGGAAGCGTCGCCACTTCCACCCCAGCGCGTCTGTGAACCGGCAGATGCGGACCGAGGGCCCCGCCGTCCGTCAGGCCCCCTCCCCCGAGCCCCCGCCCAGGCTGCCCCTCAGCGTGGTGGCCGCCTTGAACGCGACCTTGCGCCCCGCCGGAATCTGGATGCGCTCGCTCGTCCCGGGCCGGACCCCGCTGCGGGCCGCCGTCTCGCGCACGGAGAGCGTGCCCAGGCCCGGGAGCCCCACGCTCTGCCCCTGGCGCAGGGCCTCGACGACCGCCCCGATCATGGCGTCCACGGCGAGGTTGGCCTGCCCCTTGCTCAGGCTGGTGTTTTTGGCGACGTGTTCGGCGAGGTTGGCCTTCCCCAGCCGCCCGACATCCCGGGCGCCCGTCTTGGTAACGGGGGCGTTCACGGCGGGGTCCCCCTGGCCCGCCGCCGCGAGGGTGGCGTCGTCGAGCAGCGTCTGCGTCTTGGCCTTCTTGAGCTTCTCGTTCTTCTGCGCCATAGGGAGCCTCCTTCCCGCCATCTTGCGGGCCAGTGCCCGGCCAGGGGAAGGCGACGCGGGCGACACTTCAGACTTGCTCAAGCTGGCCCGGCTGCTGCTCGTCACCCCCGCCGCGCATGGCAACCTGTGGCCCGTGATCCCGGTGCGGTCGCAGGTCCGCACGCCGCACCCCGGTCCTGACGGCTTGCCCGCCGGTATACCCCCATCAGGGGCATTGCGGCTCGAAAAGCCCGTGTGGGCCGATCCTGAGGCGTTTGGTTCGCTTTGCTCAAGACGCCCACGCCTCATTTGTGCCGAAGCAGTGACGCTTTGCCGGATACCGTTTCCCTGGCGATGACAGCGGGTCCAGGGGGGAGCCGAAGGTCTGGTCGCGTCCGTCCCACACCTCCTATGGCAAAGGCTCCGATGCTGACTTCCACCACTCTCCCCGGCCCCCGGCGGCCCGGCGCCCCCCCGTTCCCTGCGCGGACCCGGCAGGAGCGGCCCTGATGCGCGGCGCCCTGGGCTGGCTGCGCCGGGTCGAGCCGCCCCAGATTCTCCTGTGGGTGCCGCTGCTGGCCGCGCTGGTCGTCGTGGCGATCCTCACCACGCTCCACCGCACCACCCCGATCTACTCGGCCATCCTGGCCTTTATCGTGGCGTTCGACCTGCTCGCCCTGTGCGGTCCCCCCCGGCTGAGGTCGGGCCTGCTGCGGGCCGCGCCCCTGACCTACGCGGTGACGCTCCTGACGGGCTGGCTGGTCGCCCTGTATGTCCTGCCGGGGCACCCCGCCACGCCCCTGGTGCGGCTCTCCATCATTCTGTACACGACGATCATCTACGTCTTCTTCTTCGTGCGCTACCCCCCGCGCGCCGCCAGCCTGTGGTCGGGCGCGGCGCTCGCCGCCTTTGTCCTCGGCACGCTGCCGCATTCCGCGCGCACCCTGGGCGGGGTGGGCGCCTTTGACGGGGCCGCCCTGCCCCTCACCCTGCTCTTTGCCCACGGCTCGCTCATCCTGGTGCTGCGGTCCTTCGGCCTGACGCGGGATCAGCTCGCGCAGGCCCAGGCCGGGATGCAGGCGATGTACGACCTGGCGCACCGCGACGCCCTGACCGGGCTGCCCAACCGCCGGGCGCTGGAGCAGGACCTGGACCGCACCGTGCAGGGGGAGCCGGGCGGAGTCCTGCTCGCGGTGATCGACGTGGACGGCCTGAAGCGGGTGAACGACACCCTGGGGCACGCCGCGGGGGACGACCTGCTGCGCCGCTTCGCCCTGGGCTTTGCCCGCAACACCGTCTCGGCGGGCCGCGCCTACCGGATCAGCGGGGACGAGTTCGCGCTGCTGCTCCCGGGCGCGGGGTCGGAGGAGGCCCGGCGCCTGGTCGAGGACGTGACCCGGGGGGTCCGCAAAACGTATCCCCAGGCGGGGGCCAGCGTGGGGACGGCGCGCCATCAGCCGGGGGAGTCGGCGAGTGGGTGGCTGTCCCGGGCCGACCGCGCCATGTACCGGCACAAGAAGCGCAGCCAGGAGGAGGGCGCGCCGCCCGCCCGCTAGGGGTGTCCCAGGCCGTTTTCTCCGGCGGCCCCCGGCCTTACGGTGGGGACGGCCCGGCCCCTTCCGGGCCCTTCGCCCCGGAGGACCCCATGATCACCCCCGATGTCCTGCGCGCTGTTCCCCTGTTTGCTGGCCTCGGCGAGACCGCCCTGCACGAGGTCGCCCAGGCCGCCGCCGACGTGCGGCTCAATCCCGGCGAGTGGCTGGTGCAGGAGGGCGACACCCCCGCCTTCTTCGTCCTCCTGGAGGGTGACCTGGAGGTCACCAAGACGGCGGGCGGCGAGGAACACGTCATCAACACCTACCGCCCCGGCGACTCGTTCGGCGAGCTGCCCCTGCTGCTGGGCTCGGGGGCCGTCGCCAACCTGCGCGCCCTCGCGCCCGCGCGTGTGGTGCGTCTGGAGGCGCCCGACTTTCACACCCTGCTCGCCCGCTCGGACGCGGTGGCCTCGCGGATTCTGCGCAACATGGCCCGGCGGGTGGGGGACCTGCAGCGCTTCGCGGTGGAGGCGCCGCAGAACATGGCGCTCCTGGTCGGCGGCAGCGACGACCTGGCGTGCTACGGGCTGCGCGAGCTGCTGTCGCGCAACCAGGTTCTCTTCCGCTGGCTCGACCCGGGGGACCCCACCCTGGCGGCGCAGATTCCGGCGGAGGTCGCCGGGGGTGCCCTGCCCGCCGTGGTGCTGCCGGACGGGACGGTGCTGCGCCGCCCCCGCCCGCGCGAACTCGCCGGGCGGGTCGGCCTGCAGGTCACCCCCGGGCGCGCCGAGTACGACGTGGTGATCCTGGGGGGCGGCCCGGCGGGGCTGGCGGCGGCGGTCTACGGGGCCTCCGAGGGGCTGTGTACCCTGCTGGTGGAGAAGCAGGCCCCGGGCGGGCAGGCGGGGGCGAGCAGCCGCATCGAGAACTACCTGGGTTTTCCCACCGGGCTCAGCGGGGACGAGCTGAGCGCCCGCGCCCTGCGCCAGGCCCGCCGCTTCGGCGCCGAGGTGGTCACCACCCGCGAGGCGACCGCCCTGCGCCCGGGCGCGGACGCGCACACGGTGGTCCTCGACGGCGGCGAGGAGGTGCGGGCCCGGACGGTCGTGCTCGCCACCGGGGTCGAGTGGCGCACGCTGCCCCTGCCCGGGGCGGGAACCCTGACCGGGCGGGGGGTGTGGTACGGGGCGGCCAGGACCGAGGCCCCCTCCACCCGCGGCAAGGACGTGTACCTGATCGGCGGCGGCAACTCGGCCGGGCAGGCGGCGATGTACTTCGCCAACTACGCGCGGCGCGTCACCCTGCTGATTCGCGCCGACCGGGTGGAGAAGGGCATGTCCCAGTACCTGATCGACCAGCTTCGGGGCAAGGCGAACGTCCGGCTCTGCGTCAACCGCGAGGTCGTGGCGCTCCACGGGCAGACCCACCTCTCGGGCATCACAGTGCGCGACACCGTCACCGGGCGCGAGGAGGAGGTCGAGACCGACGCCCTCTTCGTCTTCATCGGGGCGGACGCGCGCACGGACTGGTTGCCGGAGGTGGTCGCCCGCGACGGGCGCGGGTACGTTCAGGCGGGGCGGGGCGTTCCGCGTGAACGCTGGCCGCTCGGGCGCGACCCTTTCCTGCTCGAAACGAGTGTGCCGGGCGTCTTCGTGGCGGGGGATGTCCGCAGCGGCTCAATCAAACGGGTGGCGTCCGGGGTGGGGGAGGGCAGCATGGCGATTGCCCTGATCCACCAGTACCTCGCCCTGGGTGAGCCGGACAACCGCGCGCCGTAATTTCCCGCTGCCTGTCGCTGCTCCCTGTGGGAGTTCCCGCCGGATGGGGCGAGGCTTACAAGGCCTGCCGCCCTGAGCGTGGGGTGGAACGCTCCAGTTGCACTCAGAAGAACACCCCTGTTGCGCTCCGCCCTCCACGTGCGCCGTCCCTGAACCTTCCCCGGCTGTCCCCGGCAGAACACGCGTCAGTTCTCGTAGGTGTTGCCCGCCAGGTCCACCCCGCGCGCCAGCCACAGCTTGTGCCCGGGATTTCGCTCCGGGATGATCCGCGCGGTGGTGGGGAAGTACCGCATGGTGTACCCGGCGCGGCGGAAGTCGGAGGTATTCGCCCGCGCGCCGTGAACGATCCGTGCCTCGTGCAGGCTGGCCTCGTTGGGCTCCAGGGTGAAGAACACGGCCTTGCTCTCGTCGATGGCCTCGGGCCTGATCCGCTGCTCGAAGCCCGCGAAGTTCTCCTCCTTGCCCTCCTTCTCGTACTCGGAAAACCCGTTCGTGTGGGTGCCCGGCAGGACGCCCATCGAGCCGTTTTCCGGGAAGACGCGGTCCAGGGCCAGCCAGACGGTGCAGATGCCCGCCATGTCCGAGATGCGGCCCTCCCAGTACGCGCTGTCCTCATGCCAGGGCGTCGCCTTGCCCGTGCGCGGCTCCTTGGAGATGAAGTGGCTGGCCCACAGCCCGATGTTCGGCCCGGTCAGCGGTTCGACGAGGTCGAGCACCTCCGGCGCGAGCAGGAATTCCAGCAGGCGCTCGTCCCGGGTGTGCGGCATGTCGAGGTTCGCCGCCCCGTACCGCTCCAGGTTCTCCTCGAAGATGGCCCTCAGCCGCTCGAACTTCTCCGGCGCGAACACCGGCTGGTGAAAGAGCGTGTAGCCCTCGCGCTCGTACTGCTCGATCTGCCCGGGGGTGAGACGGCCCGCCTTGTTCGCCTCGTTCGTCATCCCTTTGCCTCCAGAGGCCCAGCTTAGGAGCGCAGGCGCTGCCCCGTCTTGCGGGCAGGAAACGGGCTTTGTACTGTGTCGACATGACGGTGCCCCGCCTTCAATTCGAGCGGGTCGCGCCCGGGCGGGTCTTTCACGCGGCGGTCGTCCTCGCCCGCCCGGGCCGGGGGGTGGCCGCCCACCGCCACGACTTCTGGGAACTCTTCGTGGTGAATGGGGGCGCGGGAACCCATCTGGTGGGCGGAAGGGTCTTCCCGCTGATCCCCGGCGACCTCGTGCTGGTGAGGCCGGAGGACGAGCACGCCATCGAGGCGGCGCCGGACGACCAGCTTCATTTCGTGAATGTGGCAATTCCTGACCGTGCCTGGCGTGACTTCATCGCCTGGGCTGGACTTCAGGGGACGTTGGGGCAGTGGTCGGCTGTTGAGGGGCCGCCGACCGTCGCCTTGTCCACCGAGCGGCGGGGCGAGTGCGCCGAAGCCTTTCGCCTGGCGCTGCGGGCGTATGCACAGTCGCCCGACGCGCTCGCGCTGTGCCGGTTCCTCGGCGCGGTCCTGCCGCTGCTGGGGCCGGGACCGGCGGCGATTGAGCCTGTCGGGCCTCCCTGGCTGTCCCGCGCCCTGGACAGGCTGCGCGAGCCCGAGCACCTGCGTGCCGGGGTGCCGCGGCTGCTCGAACTCTCGGGGGTCAGCGCGACACACCTGGCGCGGGTCGTGCGGGACATTCACGGCCTGACCCCCACGGAACTGGTGAACGAGCGGCGGCTGGTGCGGGCCGCGGAACTCCTCACGACCACCCCTGCCGAGGTGATTGATATTGCCTCGGGGTGCGGTTTCGAGAACCTGTCCCACTTCTACCGGCTGTTCAAGCGGCGCTACGGCAGGCCGCCGGGGGCTTTTCGCCTCGCGGCCCGCGCCGCCGTCGCGCCCTACCAGCCGGGGGGTGAGAACTGACCGCTGGGGAGACACGGGTTGCCTCTCTGGCTCGCGGTCTGGCCTTGAAGGGGAGGCCCCGTAGCATGGGGCATGTCCAGCCTTCCGCCCGGCCTCCTTGCCGTGGACATCGTGGAGGCCGCGCGTCAGCTCACCGGGGAGCCGAACCTGCGCCTCCTCCACGTCGCCGCCGAGCCGGTGGCCTGGCGAGTCGTGAGTGAGGTCACGCACGGCCTCCAGCGGCTGCGGGGCACGAGCACGAACGGCTCCCACACGCAGTCCTGGTCGCTCATTCTCAAAACCCTGCAACCCGATCCGGCGGGTGACCCGTCAGCCGGGTCCGACTGGGAACGGGAGGCGCTGGCGTACACGTCCGGTCTCCTGCACGCGGCGGGCGGATTCCGTCCCGCGCGCCTCCTGCACCTCACCCGTCCCGCACCCGACCGCATCCAGTTGTGGCTGGAGGACGTGCCGGACGACACGCCGGAGGTCTGGCCGCTGGATCGTCATGCGCTCGCCGCCCGGCACCTCGGCGAGTTTAGTGGAGCGCATCCCGCCGACCCCCCAGAGAGTCCCGATTGGCTGTGGCGGGACTGGTGGGCCTCCTTCGATCCGGCCGAGGACCGCGAGGAGACCCGCGCGGTGCGTCTCGCCAGGACCTGGGACCGTCCGCTGGTGCGCCTCGCCTTCCCCCAGCCCGTGCTTGGGGAGTTGGAGCAGCTTGAGGCCGATTACGAGGGCCTGACCCGGGCGGTGGGGGGATTGCCGCACACGCTCTGCCACCTCGATCCGGGGCGGTTCAACCTGCGTTCGCACATGCGGTCGGACGGGACGGTGGAGACGGTCTTCCTCGATTGGCAGAGCCTGGGAGTCGGCCCCCTCGGCGCCGACCTCGCCATGATGCACTTCCTGAACCTCTGCCGGTTCTACGCCGATCCTGCGGAGTGCGGACAGCTCGACGAGGCCGGGTTCGCCGCGTACTGGCGGGGGGTCCGTTCGCAGCGGCCCGGCGTCTCGCATGAGGAGGCGCGGCTGGGCTACACGGCGGCAGCGGCGCTCCGCACGGCCACCGTGGTCCGGCTGCTCGTCGCGGAGCTGGCGGCGGAGGGTGCGGCGGGACGAAGGGTAGGGCAGTGGGGAGAAAAGCGCGGCTGGTCGCTGGAGCGGTCCTTGGAGGGGTGGGGCCGGGGCATGGCCTTTCTGCTGTCCCTGGGCGCCGAGGCCCGCTGGCTCGCGGGGCTGCCGTGAGGTCGGGCGAGCGCCGTCCACCTCCTGCCCCCGCTCAACTCGTCGCGCTCGTGTAGCGCCGCAGCCCCGCGCCCCACACCAGAACCGCGAGCGCGAAGGCCACCACCGCGGCCACCATGCCCCCGGCGACCAGGCCCAGGTCCCCCGTCCTGGTCAGGGCCCGCGCGGGCACCGTGGCGATGAAGGCGACGGGCACCACGCTCGTGAGGACCGCGCGGACGGGGGGTGAGTAGATGCTCACCGGGTAGCTGCCGAGCTGCCAGAACGCCCCGTAGAAGATGGACGGCTCCAGCCCCGGCGCCCAGAAGGCCAGCGCCGCGAGGAGGACGCGGGAGGCCCAGGCGACCACGACTCCGGCCCCGAGGAGCAGCCCGTACGTGAGGCCCCCGAGGACCGTCACGCTGTCCCCCAAGTTCGCCACGCCCACCCCCAGCGTCCCCACGCCGAGCAGGGCCGTGAGCAGCGCCCAGGGCGAGCAGGTCGCCAGGGTCGCCAGGAACAGGCTGGGCACCGGTTGCAGCAGCACGTCGTCGAAGTCGCCGCTTCGCAGCCTCCCCGCGAAGAAGCCGAGGTTGGGCTCCACAAAAGCCCCCATCACCCCGCTCACGATCAGGAAGGTGCCGTACAGCACGACCGTCTCGTCGAGGGTCCAGCCCGCCAGGGACGCCGTGAACGAGAAGATGACGCGTAGCGTCGCCAGGCCCGCGAAGACCGACACGGCCGCGAGCAGGGCCTGAAACACCACGTTGCCGCGGTGCGCGGCCTCCCGCTGGAGGGACACGGAGACGATCCCGAGAAACAGTCGGATGAGTTTCACGTTATCCCCCCACGCTCGCGTAGCGCCGCAGCCCGGCCCGCCACACCCCGCGCAGCACCAGCAGGGCCACGCCCAGCCACGCGACCTGCCCCCCGAGCCCCCACCAGAAACCGGTGCTCGGCGTGCCGGACAGCACCTCGGCGGGCCAGCCGTTCATTGCCCAGAACGGCAGCGAACCCAGCACATCCCTCCACGGCCCGGGCAGGAGGGCGACCGGAAAGGCCCCGCCCCCCAGCAGGAAGATCAGCGTGTCCCCCAGGCTGACGAGGCCGTGCGCCCGTCCACCCCACAGGGCCGCGAGGGACAGCGTGAACGTCACCACGAACCGCAGGGCCGCGGCGAGCAGGACCGCCGGGACGAACAGGGCCAGGTTCGCGGGCTGCCACGCAACCCCCGCGAGGAGAAGGGCGAGCAGCACCAGCGGAACGCCCAGCCCGAGATGCCAGACCCGGACGGCCAGGTTCTCCCCCAGCGGGGCGATCACCACGGCGTGCGGGCGCAGCAGGTCATCGACGATCTCGCCCCCGTAGATACCGTTGGCGAAGGTGTGGTTCTCGTAGGACACCGTCACGAGCCGGGTGAGGAGCAGGGCCACGAAGTAGGCGGACACGTCGCCCCGCCCGGGCAGCGCCGCCGACCACACCGCGAGGCTGACGAGCGGCCCCACCGCCTGATTCGCCACGAGCGTGACCAGGAAGCTGCGGCCCGCCGACCACTGCAAGGTGAAGCGCCAGACGTAGGCGCCCAGCAGGGCGAGGGTGCGGGTCATGCCCCCACCCCTTCCCGGTACACCTGGGCCAGCACACCCTCCAGCGGCGGCTCCCGCACGCTCAGGTCCAGCACGGGCAGCTCGGCGAGGAGGCGCGCGGTCACGCCCGGCACGTCCGAGCGGCGGACCCGCAGGGTGACGGTCTCCCCGTCCTCGGCCTCCACCTCCCCGTAGCGGCTCCACTCAATCGGCCCGGTGGGGGCCAGGGTCAGCCGCAGGAGTTTGTGGGGCGCCAGCCGGGCCGAGAGCGCCGCGAGGTCGCCGTCGTGCCTGATCTCGCCTTTGTCGATCAGGATCACGCGGGAACACAGCGCCTCCACGTCCGCCATGTAGTGGCTGGTCAGCACGATGGTCGCGCCCGTCTGCTGCCCGTACCCGCTCAGGAACGACCGGATCATCCCCACGGCCCCCACGTCGAGGCCGATGGTGGGCTCGTCGAGGAAGAGGACCTGTGGGCGGTACAGCAGCGCGAACGCCAGGCCCGAGCGCATCCGCTCGTCCAGCGACAGGGCGCGCACCTGTCGGGGCAGCAACTCCTGGAGGTGTAGCAGGTCGGTCAACTCCGCCAGGTTGGCCCGGAACTCCCGGTCGGGCACGTCGTACACCCGCCCCTGAAAGCGCAGGGCGTCGAGGACCGTGAGTTCGCCGGGCGCGGCGAGGGGCCGACTCCCGCGAATCATGGCGACCCGCCGCAGGTAGGCCGCCTCCCGCCGCCAGGGCGTGTGACCGAGAACCTGGGCGTTCCCGCTCGTGGGCGTCAGGACCCCCGCGAGCATCTTCAGCGTCGTGGTCTTGCCCGCCCCGTTCGGGCCGAGAAAGCCGACGATTTCCCCCTGCCCCACCTGAAAGCTCACACCCCGCACGGCGGGAACCTCGCGGAACTGCGGGCGGGTAAGGGCCCCGAGTGCCGCCCTTAAGCCAGCCCCCCGAACCGGCACCCGGTAGGTCATGCTCAGGCTGCTCACCTCGATGTTCGCCATACGCCTCCTGATTCCAGCGTGCCACCCGCAGGCAAGCGTGGAGGGTTGGCGCGCTGTGAGCGAGGAGAAGATGCCCTATCCCTTCACTGGCAGTCGAGGGTTTATGTTGAGGGGTGTACCGGACGGTGGACCTGGCGCGCGCCTCGGGGCTCTCGGTGCAGGGCGTGCGGCAGTACGAACACTGGGGCTTCCTGCCCCCGGTGGACCGCACGGCCAGCGGTCAGCGGCGGTACGAGGGCCGACACCTCGACGCCCTCCTCACGGCGCGGGTGCTGCGCGGGGGCTACTCGTGGAAGATCGCGTTGCAGGTCATGCGGGCAGTCCACGCGGGCGACCTCGTGGGCGCCCTGCGCGAGGCGGACCGGCGGCACGCCGGGCTCCACCGCCGCCGGGGCGAGGTGCTGGCGACGATAGAGGCCCTGAACGTGACCAGCCGGGCGGCCCCGGCGAGGCTGCGGCTGCCGCGGGGTCGGCCCAGCGCCCTGAGGGTCGGGGAGGCCGCGCGGCACGTGGGCGAGAAGGTGTCCACCCTGCACTACTGGGAAACGCGCGGCCTGGTGGTCCCTCTGCGCGACCCGCGGACGGGTTACCGCCTGTACGACGCCCCCCGGCTCCGCCAGGTGGAGATCGTGGCCTTGCTGCGCCGCGCGGGCTACGACTTCGCCTCGGTGCGCCGCGTTCTCGACGAGGTGAGCACGGGACGGCTGGAGAACGTACTCGGCGCGGCCCAGGCCCGGCTGACGCAACTCGACGAGGACACGCGCAAGTGCGTGGCCGCGACCGCCGCCCTGTGGGCGTACCTGGAATGGCATGGGGGTCCTGAAGCTGGACCGGTCTTGGGGAAGACCTGAAGCTCAAGGTCGGAGTCGGACACGATCAGCGTCACCTTGAGCCGCGAGGTTGCCCGCGTTCTGATCTGCCGCCCGCGCGGCCCCGATCCCAGAATGGCGGCCAGTTGGGACTCATCCGCCGAACAGCGCCTCCACCTCCCAGTCCTCGAAGGCGCCTTCGAGGCACGTCATCTTCGTGAGCCAGTAGGACCGCTCCGCGCCGTCCAGGCGGTCTTGCAGCGGCACGAGCAGCCAGTACACGAGCGCGAGGCGGTAGTCCGCCACGAGGTCCGCCCACCCGTATCCCCGCACGCCCGAGGCGAACAACGTGTCCAGGTACAGGCGCAGCACCCCGCGCTCCCGGTCCCCTGCGAGGCGCTGCTCGCGCGTCCAGAACGTCGCGCAGATCGTCGCCAGGTCCTGCGCGCCCATCCACGCTTCGTGACTCTGCCAGTCGATGATGAACGTCGGCGCGTCCACGCCCCCCTTCGGCACGAAGAAATTTGAGGGGTAGGCGTCCCCGTGCGCGAGCGTCAGGGCCCGGCCGCTCCGAACACGCGGCAGCAGGTGCGTCCTCCACACGTGGGATAAGCCCCCGAAGACCCGCTCGTAGAGGCGCAGCAGGCGCGGCCCGACCTCGCCGCCCTCCACGTCCCGTAGCGCCTCGAAGGCCTGTCGCCGCCGCTCCACGGCCCCCACGAGCGCGTCCTCATCGCGGCACCACACCGGAAGCTGGACGACCTCGCCGCCCAGGAGCGGATGCTGCCACCAGAAGGCCTGAAGTCGTGCGAGGGCCGTCACGCAGGCCGTGAGCACGCCGTCCCCTGGCACATTGCGGCCCGGCGTGAGCTGCAATTCGCGCGACAGGGCAACGTCGTGCGTCCCGGACACGTCGAGCAGCAACAGGTGCGAGTCCTGTGAGGAGGGATCGAACGCCGTATCGAACGCGCGCACGAGCACGTCGGGATGGCCCGGCACCATGCGCGCGAGGTCATACAGGGCGACTTCGCGCTGCCCCGCCCGCCTCGCCCACGGCTCGGGGACGTTGGCCTTGAGGAGCAGGCTCGTCGGCCCGGCCCCGTCCGGGTGGCCGTACGACACGTCGAGGTGCCAGGTGCGGGAGTTGAACGCCGGATTGCGCCGGGACCGCACGCCCAGCACCCCGTCCCGCCCGAGGACCCCTTCCCGGCGCAGGATGGCCGAGAGGACCTGGGGGGTGACCTCCGAGGCGTCGCGCAGCACGGGGGTCACGGACGCACCCGGGGCGGGTGATGGCGGGCCATGCGGCATTGTACGGGCGGTTGACGGCAACGCCCGACGTGTTCTTGAGCGGGCTCGGGGAGTAGTGTGGTGAACGCGCGGCGCCCGTCAGCGCCCCCTCCGTACTTTTCCTCCGGGTGGACGGCGTCTCCGGGAAAAGCCGGGCAGGGGGGCTCGGGTGCGGGAGTTGTGGATCGAGAATGTGCGCGTGGTGGCGGAGGCGGGCCTGATGGAGGGCGGCGCCGTTCGGGTCGCGGGTGGGCGGATCGCCGCGGTAGCAACCGGCCCGGCGCCCCGGGAGGACGCTTCGCCTGTCCTGGACGGCGGGGGAGGGCTGCTCATCCCCGGCCTGATTGACGTGCATATCCACGGGGCAAGCGGGCACGACATGATGGACGGCAGGCGCGCGAGCATCGAGGGGGTCTCGCGCGCCTGCGCGGCGACCGGCTGCACGTCCTTTCTCGTCACGTCCGTCAGCTCCACCCTGGAGGCGCTGCTGCGGCTGGTGGACCGCGTGCGGGAGGTGATCGGCCAGGAGCCGGGGGCGGCCATCGCCGGAATCCACGCCGAGGGCCCTTACCTGAACGTGAAGCGCAAGGGCATGCAGAACGAGGCCTTTCTGCGCCACCCCAGCCTCCCGGAGATGCGGCAGGTGCTGGACCACGCCGGGCCGCTGCTCCGAATGGTCACGCTGGCGCCCGAATTGCCCGGCGGCCTGGAACTGACAACTTTCCTGCGGGAGCGCGGGGTGATCGTCGCCGTCGCCCACTCGGACGCGACCTACGACGAGGCGCTGGCCGCCTTCCGGCACGGCGCCAGCCACGTCACGCACTGCTTCAACGGGATGCGGCCCATCCACCACCGCGACCCCGGCCTGATCGTCGCCGCGTTCGAGGCGCCGCACGTCAGCGTGCAGGCCATCGTGGACCACGTCCACCTCCATCCCGCCACCGTGCGCCTGATGCACCGGCTGAAGGGACCCGGCGGGATGGTCCTGATCACCGACGCCCTCCAGGCGATGGGCCTGGGCGACGGGGAGTATTCGTTCGGCGGGCATGCCGTGACAGTGCGGGACGGCGTGGCTCGCCTGGCAGACGGCACGCTGGCCTCCAGCACCGTGACCATGAACGGGGCGCTGAGGAACACTGTCGGGATCGGCATTCCCCTGGTGGACGCCGTCACGATGGCCGCGACCACCCCCGCCGACCTGCTCGGCCTGCCGCACAAGGGCCGCATCGCCGTCGGCGCGGACGCGGACCTGGCGCTGCTCGACGAGGACTACCGGGTGTGCTGGACGATGATCGGGGGGCGGATGGTGTTTCAGGCTGGTGGCGAGGTGGCCGACCGTCCCCCGCCGCCCTCGGCCTGACAGATACCCGAGGTCAACTCAGGCACACCCGGGATGAGTTCCCGATGGTCCGGGAAGTTCTGGTCACTTCCCAACTCCAGGCTCCAGGAAATCGCTCTGGAACACGGTCTTTTGCTCCTCCCCCTTGAGGGGGGAGGCTGGGTGGGGGTGAACGGGCACACCAGCCCAGCGCCGCAGAATCCCGATACCCCGGAGAACGTCCCGGTATGCGATCCTTGCTTACACCCGGCTTGGCCGCTCGCTGATGGGCTCGGACCGCTCCATGTCCCCGATCATCTCCAGCAGCAACTGGGCCTTGATCCCGGTGAAGTCGGGGTCGTGGAAGCGGTTGACGTGTTCGTGCGGGTCCGCGGCCAGGTCGTACAGCTCGCCGAACGTCTCGCCCGGGTACACCACCAGCTTGTACCGCTCGGTGATCCAGGCCTTGTACCGCAGGCGGTCGGGTTCTTCCTTGTACTCGGCGCGGACGCCGGGGCGCGCGGGCACCTCGCCGGATTCCAGGTACGGGCGCAGGTCGAGGCCGTCCACGGGCGGGCAGGGGAGCCCCGCGTAGCCCAGCAGGGTGGGGTAGAGGTCCACCAGCGAGACCGGGTGGGCAAGCGTATCCGCGCCGAACCCCGCCGGGTAGCGCAGGATCAGCGGCACCCGCAGCACGCTCTCGTAGGCCACGGGACCCTTCTGGCCGATATCGTGGTCCCCCAGCATGTCCCCGTGGTCGGAGGTGAAGACCACGATGGTGTCCCGCTCGTACCCGCAGCGCCGCAGCGTGCCCAGCACCTCGCCCACCTGCCGGTCGATCAGGTTCACCATCGTGTAGTAGTGCGCGCGGGTGGCCCGCGAGCGGCGTTCGTCCGCGAAATAGGCCTTCCAGTCGTGCGCGCCGCTGTTGCCCGCCACCTCGAAGGGTCCCCGGTAGCGGCTGGCATTGATGCCCCCAGACCGCAGCAGCTCGATGGGCTCGGGCGTGCTGCGGTCCCCGGCGCTGGAGATCGGCGGGGGAAGGGCCGCCTCGTCCACCCGGGCCTCAAAGTCGAAGGGGACCGCGTGGGGGTGATGCGGGTCCTGAAAGCCGAGATTCAGGAAGAACGGCTGGCGGGCGTCGTGCCCCTCCAGAAAGGCCGCCGCCCGCTCGACGATCCAGGCGCCGCTGTGGTACGCGGTCGGCATCCCCCACGCCCCCGTCTCGTTGGGGTCGTACTCGAAGAGGCGGGTGATGCGGTTGTACTGGGCCGGATTAATGCCCCGCCGCTCCAGCCAGCGGGCGTAGTGCCGACTCACGCCCCAGGTGACGTGCCCGGTGGCGACCTCGGCCGTGTCGAAGCCGACGAAGTCGCGCCAGGGCGTGCCGAGTTCGTCCACCGGCGCCTTCTCGGGGCTGTCCTCGTTCCAGGGGTGCCAGTGCGCCTTGCCGATGTGGTGGGTGCGGTAGCCGCCCGCGCGGAGCATGGCGCTCAGGAAGCGCGTCTTGTCGGGCGCCGTCGTGCCGATGTTGTACCCGCCGTGACGGGACAGGAACAGGCCCGTCATCAGGGACAGCCGCGACGGGGTACACACGGCGTTCGGGCAGTACGAGCGCTCGAAGTTGACCCCCTCCGAGGCGAGGGCATCCAGATTCGGCGTCGTCAGAAAGGGGCTGCCGTTGACCCCGACGGCGTCGTGCCGCTGCTGGTCGGTGGTGATGAGCAGGATATTAGGCGGGTTCATCGTGCCTTTCTTGCCGCCCGGTGGGTCCGGTTCTTGGGCGTGGAGTTGAGCGGACCGGCGTTCTCCCTGCTTCCAGCCCTGGGGCTCACAGCCGCAGGCGGGCGAACTGTTCCTCCGGGGCACCGAGGTGCAACATATACGCCCTCAACTGGTCCTCCAGCCGCCGGACCTCGCCGGGGTGTTCGGCCCGCAGGTCCCGGAGTTGCTCCGCGTCGTCCGCCCGGTACAGCAGGTCTTCTCGGCGGGGCGGCAGGTGCCGGATATCGCCCGACCGGGCGGGCATCCGCCAGTGGGGGGTCCGCACGCCGGGAATGAACTGTCCGGCCACCAGGTCCGGGAACACGGTGGGCCGGTTTTGCCGCGCGGGCTGGCTGCGGTAGTCGAGTTGACCCACCTGAAGCGAGTACCAGTGGGCCGCGCCGAGTTCGGGGTCGTGGTCCCGCAGCAGCGTCCACTCGCCGTTCGTGACGCCGACCCGCGCGTTGGCGTACCCATACACGGCCAGGTCACGGTGCGTGGAACGCTGGCCGAGCAGCACGGGCAGGAAGGAGCGGGAGTGGGGCGCGGGGCTGGATAGGCCGAGCAGGTCGAGCACCGTGGCGTGCAGGTCCACCGTCTGCGTGACCGCCCCCTCCCGCCGCGCGGGCTGTCCGGGGCACCACACCAGCAGGGGAATATGGGTCAGGGTGTTCCACAGCGGGCTCGCGGGTTTGCCGATGCGCCCATGTTCCCCCAGGTAGTGCCCGTGGTCCGTCGTGATGATGACGGCAGTGTCCTCCCACAGGTTATGTCGGCTCAGGGCGTCGAACACGCGGCCCAGCCAGGTGTCCACCATCGTGAGCTTCCCGGCGAACTGCGCGCGGACCCAGCCCAGTTCCCGCTCGCTCAGGGCGAGTTCGCCCACGTCACTGCGGCCATAGCGGGGCCAGGGGTTGAAGTCCTCCGGCGCCTCGTCCGTATACAGGCTGCGGTAGGGCTCGGGGATATGGAAGGGCTCGTGCACGTCGAAGCTGTCCACGTGCAGGTAAAAACGCTCCAGCATGTGGTTCCGGTCGAGCCAGCGGGCCGCGGCGTCCATCACCCTTGGCCCGAAGAAATCCGCCTCGTCCCGAAAGGAGGCGACGTTCCGCAGGTAGATGCGGGCACCCTCGCCGTGCTCGGCGACCATCCGCCGTGCCCAGGCGGGCTCCTCCCGCAGCGGGGCGGTGACGTGATTGTCGTGTTCGTGCCCGCGGATGAATTCGTACCCGGCGAAGTCGTGATGGTAGCTGTGCGCGCCCCACTCGAAGAAGTGGTAGTGGTCGGTGACGAGCCCGGTGGTGATGCCCGCGCGGTTCGCGTGGTAGGCGATGGGCTCGTCCCACGGCTCCAGAGGGCCCCACCCGCGCCACCAGAATTCCTCCACGCCCGCCCAGATTTCCCGCCGGGCGGGCATGCAGGGCAGAGAGCCCGTGTAGTGCCGGTCGAAGACGACGGCCCGCCGGGCAAACGCGTCGAGGTTGGGCGTCTGGACCCAGCCATTGCCGTACGTCCGCAGAAAGTGCCGATTGAGCGAGTCGATCTGAATGAGGATGACGTTCCGGGGCATGGGCTCCGTCCTGATCTCGGGAAGCGTGAAAGAGAAGTGGCGGAGCGCCGGGCCCCGCCACTTCTGTCTGTCAATTCAGGTGCTTCATTTCAAGGCTTCGGGGGACTCAGCGCGAGGCGTTCCGCTGCGCCTCGGTCACCATCTTCGTGGCCGTGGCCTGGGCCTCGTCCAGCGCCGCCTTGGGGTCCTTGCCGCGCAGCAGCACGTCGTCCACCGCCTTGCTGACGACGGTGTCCACCCCGGCGCCGTAGATCGGCGCGACGCTCACGAAGGTGTACTTCAGGTTGCCCGCGAGCTTGAGAAAGTTGGGGTTCTTGTTCGCCAGCCGCGCCACCTGATAGCCGGGCAGGTCGTTCTGCTCGGCGGCCCAGATCTTGGCGCCCTCGGTGGCGAGGTACCGGGCAAAGGCGAACGCTTCCTTGGGATGGTCGGTGCCGCGGGGAATCTCGATGTTGAAGCCGCCCCCCCACGAGCTGTTGCCGTCCTGCTTGCCGTCCTCGGTCGGGACCGCCACGAACCCGAAGTTCAGGTTCGGGGCGTACTGCTTCAGGGTGCTGAGGTAGTTGCCGTTGCGGACCACCATGGGCACCTTGCCGGACATGAACTCGTCCTGCGCCCCGCCGCCGAAGGAGGCCTTGAAGGCGGCGACGTTGGCCGCCCCGTACTTGTCGTTCCACTTCTTCATCCACGCCAGCACCTTCACGGCGGTGGGGTTGTTGATGCGCGGGTTGTCGTAGCCCGCGTCCCACAACGAGCCGCCCGCGTTGGTGACCCAGCCGTCGTAGCCGAAGTCACCGAAGTTCGGGTGGAAGCCGATGCGCGTCCAGCGGTTGCCGTCCTTCTTGTCGAGCTTGGCGGCGTAGGTCCACAGGTCGTCCCAGCTCCTGGGCGGCTTGTTGGGGTCGAGGCCCGCGGCCTTGAACGCGTCCTTGTTGTAAAACAGCACCCGCGTGTCGGTCACGAAGGGCAGCGCGTACTGCTTGCCGTTGTAGGTGCCGGTGGCCCACAGGTTGGGATAAAAGCCGCTCTTGAGCTGATCGGCCCCCAGCGCGCTCATGTTCACGTTCTGGTTCTTGGCCGCGCGCTGCTTGCTGGTGCGGATGTCGATCACGACCACGTCGGGCGCGTTCCCGGCCGCGACCCCGGCGAGGGTTTTGGTGATGATCTGGTCGAAGGGCACGCCGGTGTACTCCACCTGGACGTTGGGGTTGCGCTGGTTCCAGGTATCGACGATGCGGTTGATGGTGGGGCGGCGCTGCTCACTCAGCCAGTGGGCCGAGAAGCGCAGCGTGACTCTTTGCGCCAGGCTGGGAGCCGCCAGGGCATTCAGGCCGATAAGCATACCGGTCATGACGAGGACCTTCCGATTCATAGCTTCCTCCTGCATCTGTGGATGCAACCCAATTGTACTTTACTTCATACTATTAAAAAATTCCAGATTCGTCAATATGGCGGTGGAGTTCCTTGGCACCCTCAGGAAGGCGCTGTGATGGGCGGCGAAACATCGGGTGAGGGGGCGCCCCCCATACGGCCCCCGAAACCGCAAGAAATACCGGTGGGAATCTGAACCGGCCAGGACCGCCTAAGGGGGGAAGACGAGTATATGGTACGCTCCTGACCGCCCAATTGTGTTGTTCATCCCCTGGAGGGACCTTGATGCGTCGACTTCGTATCCTGACCTGGCCGGTGCATGGCAGCTACATGTACTACCTGTCGCAGGCGCCCCACGACTTCTACCTGCCGGTCAAGGAGGGTGGGCTGAACGGGTACGGTGGGCGGGGCGACTACGACCTTCTGGGTGGGAACGTCCGGGATATTCCCGCCGAGGAGGTGAAGTCCGCGCCGTTCGACGTGATCCTCTTCCAGGGCCGCTGGCACTACGAGGTCGACCAGTACGAGCTGCTCAGCGAGGCCCAGCGGCAACTGCCCCGCATCTACCTGGAACACGACCCGCCGCGCGAGTCGCCGACCGACACGAAGCATCCGGTCGACGATCCGAATGTGCTGCTGGTCCACGTCACCCACTTCAACGACCTGATGTGGGACCCGGGCCGCACCCCCACCCGGGTCGTCGAACACGGGGTGATCGTGCCGCCGGACGCGCGCTACACGGGGGAGCTGGAACGCGGTCTGGTCGTCGTCAACAACCTACGGCTGAGGGGGCGGCGGCTCGGAGCCGACGTGTTCCAGCGCGCGAGGGAGCGGCTGCCGCTTGACCTCGCCGGCATGGACGCGGAGGCGTTCGGGGGCTGGTCGCTGCATCTGGAGGACCTGCACCGGATGCAGGGCCGTTACCGCTTCTTCCTCAATCCCATCCGCTATACCAGCCTGGGCCTAGCGGTGTGCGAGGCGATGATGGTCGGTCTGCCCATCGTTGGGCTGGCGACCACGGAGATGGTCACGGCGGTCCGTCACGGTGTCAGCGGCTACCTGGACACCGACGTTGACCGGGTGGTGGAGTACGGCCAGCTCCTGCTGCGTGAGCCGGGGCACGCCCGGGAACTGGGGGAGGCTGCCCGCCGCACCGCCCAGGAGCGCTTTGGGATCGGGCGCTTTGCCCACGACTGGAGTGAGGTTTTTCTGGATGTGGCGGGGCGCTGAGGGGGCGAGGGGCCGTGGCCGTCTCTCCCTTCAGGGTGAAGTGTGGCGCTGCTGGGGGCAGGGCATCTTGCTGCGGTTTGCCCCCACCCCCCCAACCCCCCTACCCCCACCGGGGGCGACGACTCCGCCGCGCGGGGCGGCCCGCGCGTTGACGCCAAGCTCGCTGACGTGTCTCTCCTCTAAGTAGAGGGGGGAGCTTTCCGCTGCGCTCGGCAAGGGGCTCGCCCATTCCGCCAGTAGGTCGTGTTCTCGACGCGCAAGGTTTGATCTTGTTGCTTGCTGAGCCGCGTGCCCACCGTCTCGCTGCGCGAGCAAGGCGTGGTGAAGGCCGTGCGAGCGTGAGCCGAGGGGTGGGAATGGGCCGTCCACAGTAGACGGTTGTTAAGGGGCTAAAGCTTTGGCGCTGTGACTCCCTCTTCCCTTGCGGGGGAGGCTGGGACTCGCAGAGCTGCTTGCAGAGGGGGGTGGCAGGCACCGCCTGCCCTCTGGTGGCCGTCAAAACCCTCCTTCCCGCCCTGAGTCCAGCAGCAAGGGAACAGCCGGACGCCCGACCTGGACGGCGTCAGGGCCTGCCCCGGCTCACGCTTCCCCCAGCGTCTCCAGCTCCGTGAGGTTCAGGGTCAGGACCGGGCCGTCCCCGTCGGGGATGAGAAGGGTCTTGATCTCGTAGGCGCCCAGCGGCGTGCGGAGTTCCCGCCCGAGAAAAGGGAGCGTCAGGTGCGCCCGGGTCGGCTGGCCGTGCGTCTCGACGAGGCGCAGGACGTGGCCGCGGCCGTCCTCGGCGCGTTTAAGCACCGTGACCTGCACGTTTTCCGGCTCGGCCGACAGGAAGGACCCCGCCGGGTCCAGCGGTCCCGGGTGGTACGTCTCGGGAATGATGACGGGGCGCTCGGTCAGGGTGGCGGCCAGGCGGGGAACCCCGGCCTCCCGCCAGGTGCCCTCGTGCGGGTAGAGCCAGTATGTGAAGGTCTGCTCGCCCTGGTCCAGGAAGCGGTAGTCGCCGTCCTGGCTTGGGACGTAGGGATCGTGGTGGGCGATGATGGGGGAACGCAGGACCGTCAGCCGAATGTTCGTGTCCAGGGTGTCGTAGCTGGACTTCGCGTCGTTGACCAGGGTTAGGCCGCGGACGGCGCCCGTGGGGCGGAAGACGCCGCTCAGGTCCACCCAGCGCTGTCCGGGCTCCTCGCTGCCGTCGGTGGGCCGGGTGGTGACGCCGTACGGCGCCTCGAAGGTGGCCTGCGGGGCCAGCAGGTGGGCCGGGAAGTGCAGCTTCAGCACCCGGTGCCGCTCGTGCCAGTCCACCCGGACGCGCACCTCCACGTACGGCTGGTCCGCGAACAGGGAGAACTCCTGCGTCAGGGTGCTGCCGCCGTAACGGCTCACCGCGCGCACCGTGCTCCTCACCGGGCCGCGCTCCACCAGGGTGCAGGTCGCGTCCGCGAAGCGGCCCACGGGGTCGCCATACCGGAAGACCCCGTGGCTCCAGGTGTCGCTGTCGTCGCGCAGGACCAGACCGACGGCGGCGGTGTCGCGGAACACGTCCACCTCTCCGCGCTTGTCGAGCAGCCGCGCGATGCCCCCCGTCTGCGGGTCCATGTCGAGCCGGTACGCGGCGTTCTCCAGGTGAGTATCGCTGGCCTCCACCGCCGGGAATTCGGGGGCGGCCCCGGGCAGGATGGTATAGGTGCGGTAGCCGAGAGGGGGCAGGTCCACCAGCCAGGTCAGGCGTTTGCGCCAGCCGGTGACGGTCGCCTCGGACCGGATGCGCTGGGCGGGAATGGGGCGGCCCCCCTCGTCGGTGACGGTGAAGCTCTCCGGCACCCCGCCGGTCTCGTGCTCGACGGGCAGGCGCACCGGGAAGGCGTGCGGGTTGAACACGACGTAGGGTTTGCTGCCCTCCCGCTGGGGGATGCTCACCCGCCAGCTCAGGCGCAAGGCGGCGGCGTTGGTGACATGCTGGGCGGTGGCGAGCGCCTCGCCGTACTCGTGGCGGGCGTCCTCGTAGGCGCTCTCGATGGAACTGCCCGCCAGGATGTCGTGGAACTGGTTGAACAGCACCCGCTTCCAGGCCCGCTCCAGGTCCGCCCCCGGATAGGGGAGGCCGGTGACCGCCGTGGCGAGCGTCGCCAGCTTTTCCGCCCGCACGAGCGCGAGTTCCGCCTGGCGGTTCCAGCGCTTGACCCCGGAATGCGCCGCGTAGCAGCCCACCGCGTGGTGCTGCAACTCGTCGGTCCAGACCGGCACCCGGCGGCCCTGCACCGCGTCGAAGTAGCGGCTGGGGTCGCTGAAGCGCAGCTCGGGCAGGTCCTCCTCGCCGTTCATGCGCGCGATGGAGGCGAGGTTCTCCCGGGTGGGACCCCCGCCGTGATTGCCCACCCCGTAAAAGCACATCAGCTCGTCGACCGGCTGGCCGAGTTCGGTCATGCACTTGCGGACGTGCGCCTCCAGGTCCTTGCCCCAGGTGCAGTACTCGTACGGGATGCGGAAGGTGAGGACCCGCGAGCCGTCCGGCCCCTCCCACCAGAACAGGCGCCCCGGCAGCGCCTGCTCGTGCGGGCCGGGGCGCATGAAGGTGTAGCGGGTCAGGCCGCTTTTCAGCAGGATCTGCGGGAGCGTGCCCGCGTGCCCGAAGGAGTCGGGGTTGTACCCGGTGTCGGCGGTGCGGCCAAAGCGCGACTGGAAGAAGCGCTGGCCGTACAGACCCTGCCGCACGAAGCTCTCCCCGCCGGGGAGGTTGCAGTCGGGCTGCACCCACCAGCCCCCGACGAGTGCCCAGCGGCCCTCCCGGACGCGGGCCTGAATCTCCGCGAACATCTCGGGCTCGTTCGCCTCGATCCAGGCGAGGTGCCCGGCGGACGAGCAGGTGAAGATGAAGTCGGGGTGTTCACTCAGGCGGTCGAGCGCCGAGCGGTAGGTCGCCTTGATCTCCTGAAAGCCCTCCGGCCAGTTCCACAGCCACACGGGGTCGATGTGGCCGTTGCCGATCATGTGGAACACGGCGTGTGTCACGTCCGTGGTCATGCGGGGGTTTCCTCGGCCACGTCGTCCTCCACGAAGGCGTCGTCGATGCTCTCGCACAGCACGTGGATGAGCAGGATGTGCATCTCCTGAATGTGTGCAGTCCGGCTGCTCGGAGCTTTCAGGGTGATGTCCGCGTGCCGGGCCGCCTCCCCGCCCGCTTCTCCGGTCAGGGCGACCGTGACGGCGCCCCGGTCTCGCGCAGCCGCAAGGGCCTTGACCACGTTGGCGCTGTTGCCGCTGGTGGTGATGCCGACCAGCACGTCGCCCGGCCCCACGAGCGCCCGGACCTGGCGGGCGAACACCTCGTCGAAGGCGTAGTCGTTGCCGATGCAGGTCAGCGCGCTGGAGTCGGTGGTCAGGGCCAGCGCGGGCAGGGGGCGGCGCTCGCGCCGGTAGCGCCCGGTCAGTTCCGCCGCGAAGTGCTGCGCGTCCGCGGCGCTGCCGCCGTTGCCGCAGGTCACGAGCTTGTGGCCGTTCGTCAGGGCGCTGACGCAGGCCTGGGCCGCCGCCGTCACCCCGGGCGCGAGATCACCCAGCCGGTCGAGCGCCTCGCGGTGCCGGTCGATGTAGGTCTGGAGATGCCGCGCTGCTGTCATACCAGAACCTCCTGCCGTTCCCGCAGGGCCACCGCCGCCGCGCCCAGCACTCCCACGTGCTCGGCCAGTTCCGCCGGGCAGATGTCGACACCGGAGACCAGCGCGGGCATCGCGCGCCCCTCGACCCGCTCACGCAGGGGTGGAAACAGGAATTCGCCGAAATTGGTGATGCCCCCCCCGATCACAACCCGCTCCGGGTCAAAGGCGTTCACGATGCTCGCCACTCCGGCGGCCAGGATGTCGAGCGTCTCGTCCCACAGTTCCCGGGCGACGGGGTCTCCCGCCCGGAGGGCAGTCAGGACCGTCTCGGCGGTGAGGTCCCGCGGGTCCGGGGCCAGGCGCGCGAGCAGCGACTCGGGGTGCCGGGCGGCCCGCTCCCGGGCGCGGCGGGCGATGCCCGTGCCCGAGGCGTAGGCTTCCAGGCAGCCCCGCCCGCCGCAGTTGCAGGGGTCGCCGTCGTACCGGACCTGGAGGTGACCGAGTTCGCCCGCGTTGCCGCGCTTGCCCCGGTACAGTTCCCCGTTCAGGATCAGGCCGCTGCCGATGCCGGTCGAGACGGTGAGGTATACCATGTGCCGGGTGCCGCGCCCGGCCCCGAAGTGAAACTCGGCCAGCGCGGCGGCGTTGGCGTCGTTGTCCAGCGCGACGGGCAGCCCCAGGGCCTCGCGCAGGCGCCCGGCGAGGGGGTAGTCGATCCAGCCGGGCAGGTTCGGGGGATTCTGGACCAGGCCGCGCTCGGTGTCGAGCGGCCCGCCGCAGCCGACGCCCACGCTCTGCACCGGCACGGGGCTGCGCCCCAGGAGCGTCCGGCTCAGGCCCAGGATGCGGCCCAGCACCCGGTCCGGGCCCTCCTCGACGTGGGTGGGGGTGCGGGCGACATCGAGGAGCGTCCCGGCGGCGTCGACGATCCCGGCGGCCAGCTTCGTTCCGCCGATATCGATGGCCAGGACATGGCTTGGTATGGCCTCCAGCGGAAGCGTGGGCACGGGTGCCTCCTGTACGTTTAAGCTTGGAACAGAGGTGGGTGGGGCCAACCTCAGCAAGAGCATATACCACAGGCCCCCTTTTTCTTTATATATTTAAGCAACTCCAACCCCAGTTGTCTGTCACGCGGCCCCTGTCCGGCCAGCAAGGAGGTCTATGTCCCCAATTCGTTCTTCTCTCACTGCTGGCCGCCCCCCCACCTGGAGGTTCGTATGGCACGGATGAGCAGGATGCGCCGTCAGGAAGCCCTCAACGGGTATCTCTTCATCGCGCCGTGGTTGATCGGCTTTCTGGCGTTCGTCGCCGGGCCGATGCTCTGGTCGCTGTATGCCAGCTTCACCAACTACGACGTGACCTCGCGCATGGATTGGGTGGGTCTGGACAATTACCGCCGCCTGCTGTTCGACGACCAGCTCTTCTGGATCTCGCTGTACAACACTGGCTTCTACGTGCTGTTCGCCGTGCCGCTCAGCGTGATCACCGGCGTGCTGATCGCCGTGCTGCTCAACCAGCAGATTCCGGGGCAGCGGATTTTTCGGACCATCTTCTTCCTGCCCAAGGTCCTGACGGGCGTGGCCGTGCTGCTGCTGTGGTTGTGGGTGTTCAACCCCGACTTCGGGCCCATCAACGTCTTCCTGCGGGCCATCGGGGTGCAGAATCCGCCCCTGTGGTTCTCCGACCCCACCTGGGCCAAGCCCGCGCTGGTCATCATGAGCATGTGGGGTGCGGCGGGCGGCTACATCATCTACCTGGCGGGCCTCCAGGGCATTCCCCGGCACCTGTACGAGGCGGCCCAGCTCGACGGCGCCACGCCGGTCCAGCAGTTCTGGAACGTCACCGTCCCGATGATGTCGCCCACCATCTTCTTCAAGCTGGTCACGGGCATCGCCGCGGCCTTTCAGTTCTGGGAGGCCTCGCTGATCATTTCCGATGGGGGCAAGGGCGGGCCGTCCTTCTCCACGCTGTTCTACGGCCTGTACATGTGGCAAAAGGCCTTCACGGAGTACCAGATGGGCTACGCCAGCGCGATGGCCTGGGTGCTGCTGCTCATCACGCTGCTGCTGACCGGCATTCAGTTCTTCGTCTCCCGCCGCTGGGTGTACTACGAAGGTGAGGCCCGTTCATGACCGTTCAGCAGACCCCCTCCACCCCCGGTTCCAGCCTGCCCCGCGTCGATGTCGGCCGCCCCCGCTTCGACCGCAATGTCCGCACGAACCTCTTCTGGAAGTTCGTCGCCTTCGCGCTGCTGTGCGCCATCGGCGCGGCGGTCCTCTTCCCGGCGCTGTGGATGCTCTCCACCGCCCTGAAACCCGACACGCAGGTCTATGCCAACCCGCCGATCTGGATTCCCAACCCCCTGCGCTTCGAGAACTTCACCGAGGCCTGGTCGCTCGCGCCCTTCACCCGCTACTTTTTCAACACCGCCCTGTACGCGGTCGCGGTGGTGTTCGGCACCGTGGTGTCCTGCTCGCTGGCCGCCTACGGCTTCGCCAAGCTGCGCTTTCCGGGCCGGGACCTGCTGTTCACCATCCTGCTCTCCACCATGATGATTCCCGGCATGGTCACGCTGATCCCCCAGTACATCCTGTTTTCCAAGCTGCACTGGGTGGGCACCTACCTGCCGCTGGTCGTGCCGAGCTACTTCGCGGGGGCGTTTTTCACCTTCCTGCTGCGGCAGTTTTTCATGGGCATCCCCAACGAGTACTCGGAGGCCGCCCGGGTCGACGGCGCCAGCGACTTCTGGATCTGGAGCCGAATCATCGTGCCGCTCTCCAAACCCGCCCTGGCGACGGTGGCGATCTTCACCTTCGAGGGCGCCTGGGACAGCTACGTCGGCCCGCTGCTGTACCTGAACGACGAGCGGCTCTACACCCTCCAGGTGGGCCTCCAGTTCTTCCGCACCGCCTCGGCCGTCCAGTGGCAGTATCTGATGGCCGCCGCCCTGCTGGTGATGCTGCCGGTGATCATCATCTTCTTCACCTTCCAGAAGTACTTCGTGGAGGGCTCCTCGATTCAGGGTGGCGTCAAGGGCTGAAGAGAGGAGTGTGGAACCGGGGGAGCGGACGGGGGTGGTCTGCCCCCCTTTCCGGTTCCCCGGGACCCTGACCTGGCGGGGGCGTCCCTCGTGGCAAGGCCAGGCTCAGCCCGCAGCCAGCGGCAGGCATTCGTTCATTTGCCAGGCGACCCTGCCCGAAGAGTTGCCGGGCGGCCACTCCAACGGCGACAGCGACCGCAAATTGGTCGCCGTGAGCCGCGCCCCGGCCCTTGGGCTGAGCCGGGCAGGCGGTAAAACGCCCCAACCTGTCGTTGCTCCGCCACCATGCCGATTCGCGCACCGGCGGCGCCGTCTTACTGTGCGGCAATGCGACATCGGGTCAGCGCCGCCGGGATCGTCGTTCGGGACGATGCCCTCCTGCTCGTCCGTCACGTTCAACCCGGCCTCTATGACTTCTACGTTCCCCCGGGCGGCGGGCTTGAAGGTGCGGAAAGCGTCTTAGAAGGGGCCGAACGCGAGGTGTTTGAGGAAACCGGGTTGCTCGTCCGCGCGCTGCGGCCCGTGTACGTGCAGGAGATCATCGAGCCGGACGCGCGTATCCTTAAAACCTTCGTGCTGTGCGAGGAACGCGGCGGGTACCGGACGCCCGACCACCGCGTCCCGGGCGAGCGCGACCGGCTTGCGGAAGCGCGTTTCGTGCCCACCGCCGAGCTCCCCACCCTCAACGTCGTCCCCATGGTGTTCCGGGGGGAGTTCCGGCACGACCTCGCGGCGGGGGCCTCCTCGCTGCGTTACCTGGGGACCGAACGCGCAAGCGTCATGTGATGCTCGCGCCCGAAAGGACACGGACCATGGATGAACCCCCGCCGAACGAGACGCTGACGGACCTCAACGCGCAGACGAGGCAGATGTGGGAGCGCAAGGCGCACTTCTGGGACGACACGATGGGCGACGGCAATGCCTTTCAGCGGGAGCTGATCTTCCCGGCCCTCACGCGCCTCCTCGACCTGCGCGCGGGCGAGCGGGTGCTCGACGTGGGGTGCGGCAACGGCGTGGTGAGCCGCCACCTCGCGGCACTTGGCGCGAGGGTTGTCGCCACCGACTTCAGCGACGCGCTGCTGGAACGGGCACGTGCCCGCACGGCGCAGGACGCGCGGCCCGTCGAATATGTGCTGGCGGACGCGACGGACGAGGACCAGATGCGCGCCCTGGGCGAAGGGAGCTTCGACGCGGCGGTGTGCGTGATGGCGTTGCAGGACATCGCCGACATCGCGCCCTTGTTTCGTGCGCTCACCCGCCTCCTGACACCTGTGGGCCGCTTCGTGTTCGCGGTACCGCACCCGGCGTTCAACATCCCCCAGGCGAGCAGGCTGACGCTGGAGGAAGAGGACCGGGCGGGGGTGCTGACGGAAGTGCGGTCCGTGAGGGTGTCGGGGTACTTGCGTGTGCCGCCCGCACCGAGCGCGGGCATGGCGGGCGAACCGTCGCCGCACCTGTTCTTTCACCGCCCATTACATCTGCTCCTGGGGACCGCGTTCGGGGCGGGTCTGGTGCTGGACGGGCTGGAAGAACCGGCCTTCGGGGGTGAGGCGCGGTCGGCAAGGGCCCTGAGTTGGCGCAACTTCTCGGAGGTGCCGCCGGTCCTGGTTGGACGCTTGAGGCCGCGTTCAGCGGAGCACTGACGCCATCTCGGCACAACTGCATTCCTGCTGCGAGATGAAGCTGCCTTGCCGATGCCACGCTTGCTGGGGTAGCCCCATCAGGGATGCGCGGCGGCGGGACTGAGCGCGGCGCTCTCCGGCACCGTGGGCTTGGGCTTCAGGGCGCCCTGCGGGTCGCGTAGGATGTGGCTGATGGCGATCGCCACGGCACCCAGCGCGGTCGCGTCACGGCCCAGGGCACTCTCGACGATGCGGATGTCCTTGGAGAGGTAGCCGAACGAGCGGCCCTTGACCTTCTCGGCCAGCGTCTCCGTCAGGTCGGGCCAGGAGCGGACGAGCTGCCCGCCCAGGACGATCAGCGCGGGGTCGTAGTGGTTCACGGCGTTGACGAGCGCGGCGGACAGGTAGGTGTAGACCCGCTCCTGGACGCTCTGCGCCTTGCGGTCGCCCGCCAGGACCAGCCGGTGCAGGTCGGCGGGGTTCTCGGCGTCCAGCCCCAGGCGCCGGACCTCCTGCATGATCGCGGGAATGCTCACCAGCGTCTCCAGGCAGCCGCGGTTGCCGCACTCGCACAGCGGGCCGTCGACGTGGATGGTGGTGTGCCCGATCTCGCCCGCCAGCTCGTGGGCGCCGCGGTAGACCCGGTCCCCCACGATCAGGCCCGACCCCACGCCGGACCGCAGGGAGACGTACAGCAGCGTCTCCTCGTGGCGGCCCGCGCCGTACCAGCGCTCGCCGAAGGCGGCGGCCTTGGCGTCGTCGTCCAGCCAGCAGGGGACCCCGAAATGCTCGCCCAGCCCCGCCGCCAGGGGCACGTCGCGCCAGCCCCCGAAGTTGGGGGGGCCGAGAACGACGCCCCGCTCGCTGTCCACCGGGCCCGGAATCCCCACGCCGATGCCCAGCAGCGGTAGCCCGGGATCGACCAGCTCGGCGATGACCTCCCGCAGCAGGGCGAGCCCCTTTTTCACCGAGGTGGTCGCCCGGAAGGGGCGTTCCAGCCGGGCCAGCGGTCGCCCGCCGAAGTCGGAGCGGATCACGTGAACGATGGAGCGGGACAGCTCCACGCCGATGACCTGGCCGCGGGCGTGGTTGAGGCTCAGCAGCGTCGGGCGGCGCCCCACCTGGCGTTCGCTGGAGGGCGTCTCGACAAGCAGGTCGAGGGCCTCCAGCTCGTCGGTCATGTGGGTGATGGTGGCCGCCGTCAGACCGGTGGCCTCCGCCAGGCCGCTGCGGGAGATGGGTTGCAGCTTCTGAAGCGCTTCCAGCACCACATTCAGGTTGTCCGCCCGCACCTCGGGCAGGTTGCGGCCTTGCCGGATGCTTCTCGGTCTGCCCTGCTTCATGCGGCCCCCCCATTCCCGGGAACGGCCCGGGTCCCCGCATCCTCGCACGTTCATCCCCGCCCGGCCAAGCCGCCTGTCTCGCCGCGCCGCCCGCGCAGCCACTCCGGCAGCCAGCGCGCCTGGGCCTGGAGCAGCGCCCCCGACAGGCTGCGGATCGCCGGGAGGTCGAGCAGGCTGCCCGTCAGCGGGTCGAGGGCGAAGGCCCCCGCCAGCGCGGCGGCGTCTCGCTCGCACACCGCGTCCACCACGGCGAGTTGCAGCGCGATGCCGGTCAGGTTCAGCCCGGCACAGACGCCCGGGAGTCGGCCGATAGTCTCGGGATGCACGCCCCCCGCGTCCACCCGTGCGGGTACCTCCACGCACGCCTCGCGTGGCAGGTTGGCGATCCAGCCGTCATTCGGCACGTTCACGTACACGGCCTCGGGCTCCCCGCCGACGTGCGCCGCGATGATCCGCATGCCGAACTCGCCGGAACAGGTCAATTTCTCACTGAGCCCCTGCACCGCCGCACGGGTCAGCTCGTCCTCCTGCCCGGCGACGGCGAGCGAGCCCCGCAGGTAGTCCCAGCGGCGCGGCAGGTAGACCTTGACGCTCTCGGGCGAGCGGCGGAAGTACTGCACGTACTCGGAGGCGTGGTGGCTCGACTCGCTCGTGAAGTACCCGAAGGTCTCCATCAGCTCCGCGCGCACCCGCTCCTGGCCGCCCGCGTAGGTCAGGCTGCCCTCGGTCCAGCCGGTCGTGCCGCCGTATTCGGGCAGGAAGCGCTCCCGCAGCACCTCCCGCAGCCGAGGGCTCACGTCCTCGCCGCCGACCCGCAGGTCCAGGAACCAGGCCTGGTGATTGATCCCCGCCGCCCGGTAGGAGAGGTCAGCGGGGCTGTCCAGGCCCAGCAGCCCCGCGATCACTCCCGCCGTGCCCGGGATGCTGTGGCACAGACCGACCACGCCCAGCCCCAGGCGGCGCAGGTACAGCGTGTTCATCGCCATGGGGTTGGTGTAGTTCAGGACGAGCGCGTCCGGGCAGAGGTCGAGGACATCCGCCGCCAGGGCCTCGAAGGCGGGCGTGCTGCGGACGAAGCGCATGATGCCGCCCGGGTTCAGGGTGTCGCCCGCCACGCAGTCCACCCCGTACTGGCGCGGCACCTCGATGTCCGCCCGGTAGGCGTCCAGCCCGCCGACCTGGAAGGTGACCAGGATGTGTGTGGCGCCGCGCAATGCCTCCCGGCGGTCGTCCGTGACGACGAGGCGCAGCGGCAGCCCGTGGGCGTCCGCCACCGCCTGCGCCGCGCGGGCTGTGCGGGCGGCGCGCTCCAGGCTCGGGTCGTGGAGCACCAGCGTCGCCTCCCGCAGGGCGGGCAGGGTGAGCATGTCGGCCGCCAGCGTGAGCGGAAAGGTCATGCCGCCCGCCCCGGTGATCACGATGCGGGTCACGGCCCGCGCCTCCCCCGCCAGCGGTTCGAGTACCACAGCGGGTTGGTCTCGTCGTACGGTTCGCCGCGCACGGCGCTCGACAGCCGCACCACGTCCCCCTTGAGCGCCCGGCCCATCGTCGCCAGGCCGTTTCTCTCCTGGTAGGTATCGGTGAGCTGGGTGTAGCAGTACCCGTGGATGCCCCGGTTCAGGATGCAGGTGTCGGCGGCCCGCAGCAGCGCCTCGACCCGCTCCAGCAGCGTGACGGGATCGCGCGCCACGCCGTAGCCCCAGCCCTCCTCGCCCGCCGGGACCCAGGAGGTGCCGCCGAACTCGGAGAGGATCACTGGGCGGTCCCCGGGGGTGAGGCCGCCCAGCGCCGCCTCTCGCCCGCCCGGCCACTGGCGCCACAGGTTCTCCTCGATGGCCTGACGGCTGCCGTAGCGCGCCAGGAGCGCTTCCGGGTCCTGGATATAGTCGTGCAGGGTGAAGAGGTCGGTCACGACCTGCTGCCAGCCGTCGCTGCCGCTGACCGGGCGGGTGGGGTCGAGGGTGCGGGTCAGGGCGTACAGCGCCCGCTGCGCCTCCTGCTGCTCGGGCTGCCCGGGCACGTCCGGCAGGCCCCACGACTCGTTGAGCGGCACCCACGCCACCACGCACGGGTGGGAGGCGTACAGCCGCAGCACCTCCAGCCAGGTCCGGGTGAGGCGTTCGATGGAGGTGGGCGTGAAGGCGTACGCGCCCGGAAGGTCGACCCACGCGGCCAGCCCCAGCCGGTCGCACCAGTACAGGAAGCGGGGGTCCTCGATCTTCTGGTGCAGCCGCAGGCCGTTAAAGCCCAGCCGCCGCGCGAGTTCGGCGTCCTCGCGGAAGCGCTCGTCGTCGCCGGTCATGCCCGTGTCGGGCCAGTAGCCCTGGTAGAGCGCCATCCGCAGCGGGTGCGGAATGCCGTTGATCAGGAACCGCCGCCCGCGCGTGCCCACTGACCGTAGTGCCGTGTACCCGTCGGCGCGGTCCACAGTCTCCCCCCCCAGCGAGAGGGTCAGGCGCGTGCCGAGCAACTTGGGGTGGTCGGGCGTCCACAGCAGCTCGTTGCGCGCGTCCTCCACCCCGGGGTCGGGCAGGCGCAGGGGGAGATTCACCCGCTGCCCGGTCACCAGCACGTCACTGTCCGCGACGACCCGCTCCCCGTCGAGGACCTCGACTCGCAGGCGGGTGCCGGGCCGGGGAGCTCGGGCCAGCGTGACGAGCGCCGTGAGTTCGAAGCGGGGCAGGTTCGGCGTCCAGCCCAGGTCCGCGATGTGCTGCACCGGCACCTTTTCCAGCCACACGCCGCGCCAGATGCCGCTGGTGGGTGGATACCAGATCGCGTGGGGCTCATCCCGCCAGTCCTGCTTGCCCCGGGGCATCGCCATATCGCTGTGATCGTCCACTGCGCGGACCAGCAGCTCGAAGGGTCCCCGCCGGGCGGCGCGCGTCACGTCCACCGTGAAGGGCGTGTAGCCCCCCTCGTGCCGGGCGGCGAAGGCGCCGTTCACGTACACCTCCGCCGCCCAGTCCACCGCGCCGAAGTGGACGAGCAGCCGCTCGTCGGGTCCGGGCCGCTCGTCTGGGGCGGGGTGGACTTCGGTTCGGTACCACAGGGTGGTAGTGGAGGGGGACAGGCCGTTCTCAATGCCGCTCGCCGGGGTCTGGGGCGCGTAGGGCACCCGGATGCGCCCGCCGAACAACACCTCCCCCGGGTCCTCCGCGTCGTCCACCGCGAACTCCCACCAGCCGTCCAGAGAGCGCCAGGGGCGGCGGAGCTGGGGGCGGGGGTGCGTGGCTGCGGTTTCCTCCACCAGCCTGGGGGCGAGCGTGGGCTCATTCACAGGCTTCCTCCAGGAAGTTCACGACCTGAGCGTGTCTGCCCGAACTCAGCCGCAGGCCCAGCACCTGCTGAGGACGGAGCCCCACGGGGATGGAAAAACCGCGGAAGGTGAGGGTGCCCGATGCCGCCCGCCCACCCCACTCGTGCAGGCGCACGACCACGTCATCGCCATCCTCGGCCTGCTTGACCGCCGTGACGCTGACGGTCGGCAGCCCTTCCAGATGGAGTTCGCTATGGCTGGCGGGCAGGGAGCCGGGATGCACGTACTCGCGCGTGAAGACCGCGGGCTGGTTGAGCCGCTCGGCCAGGACCGGGACTCGGGCCGCCCGCCAGTCCCCGGCGTGGGGCACCAGGGACCAGCGGCTGCGCTGGGTGCCCTGGTCGAGGTAGGCGTACGTGGCGCCCGTGCCCAGTTCCGCCGGGTCGTGGTGCGCGTACACCGGGCTGCGCGCGACCGTGAGCCGCATCTCGCCGCCCAGCACGCTGGCGGAATACTTGCCGTCGTTGAGCACGCTGAGCCCCGCCGGGTGGGAGACGCCCCGGCGGTCGCGGGCCACGCCGCTCACGTCCATCCACGACTGCACCGGCTCCTCCTCGCCGTCGGCGGGGCGGGTCACGAAGCCGTAGGGCACTTCGGAGGTGGCGGTCACGCTGCTCAGCGCGGCGGGGAAGACGAGCTGCGCCGCGTGGTGCGGCTCGTGCCAGTCGAGGGTCAGGCGCCCGGCGATCTCGGGGGAGTCTGCGTAGAGGGTGAAGTCCTGCACCGCCGTGGAGTGGCGAAAGCGGGTGGTGGCGCGCACCGTCGCCCGGACCGAGCCAGACTCGATGACCTCCAACGTGGCCCCGCTGAACACCCCGACCAGTTGCCGAAAGGTGCGCGCCCCATGCCCCCAGGTGTCGGAGTCGTCCCGCACAACCTGAAGCTGCGCTCCGGTGCCTGCGAGAAGATCGAGACTCCGGGTCTTGTCGATGAGCGACCGCAGCCCCCCGGTGTCGGGGTCGAAGTCCAGCCTCCAGTAGTCGTTTTCCAGCCGCGCGGGACTGGCGCTGAGCGGTCCTATGGCCGGTTCCTCCCGCGGCTCGTCCAGCACGCGGTACAGGCGGTAACCCAGGGCCGGGAGCTGCGCGCGGAAGACGAAGCGGGGGCGGCCATTGCCATTTACACTCTCCGCCCGCAGGCGCTGGACCGGAACGTCCCGCCCGGCGTCGTCCATGAGGCGCAGGTTCGGAGTGTGCCAGTCGTTGAGCTCGACCTCGACCGCCTCGTCCCGCTCGCCCCCCGACGGGTTGAAGATCAGGATGGGCACGCCCTCGCCGTAGTCGGTCACCCAGGTGGGGCCGTCCCAGCGCACGCTGCGGATCACCTCGTCCACCTCGCGGCCCCCCAGGCGGGTGTCGACCTCGTCTGCGACGGCCTGCATGGCGGCGAAGGTGACACGGTCCGCGATACTCAGCACCTCGCCAAGCTGGTGAAAGGCATCCTCGTAGGCGCTCTCGATGGAGCTGCCTGCCAGGATGTCGTGGAACTGGTTGAAGAGCAGGAGCTCCCAGGCGTGGGAGAGCTGTTCCGCTGGATAGACGTACCCCACCCGGCCCGCCAGCACCGCCAGCTTCTCGGCGCGCATCAGGGCGTGCTCGGCCCGGCGGTTGAGCCGCTTGATCTCGCTGACGGCGGCGTAGCAACCCCGGGCGTGGTGCTGCAACTCGCCCGCGTACACGGGCAGGCGTTCGCCCCGCACCGTGTCCAGAAAGCCCCCCAGCGAGTTCATCCGCAGGGTGGGCCACTCCGGGCTGGCATTCAGCTCGCGCAGGTTGGCGATGGCGCGCCGGGTGGGGCCGCCCCCGTGGTTGCCCACGCCGAAGAGGCCCAGCCAGTGTTCCAACTCCGGCGGACGCCACGCGAGGTTGCGCTCCAGGCTGGTCCGCACCTGGGTGGGGCTGCTGTTGTAGCACTCCACCTGCACGGCGAGAATCCGGGTGCCGTCCGCGCCCTCCCAGTGGAAGAGGGGGGAGGGGAGATCAATCTCGGAGGCGCCGGGCCGCATGAAGACGAAGGCGTCCAGGCCCGACTGCGCGAGAAGTTGCGGCAGGGTGGCGGGATGCCCGAACGAGTCTGGCAGGAAGCCCACCCGCGCCCGGCGCCCCAGCAGCCGCTCGAAGGTCCGCTGGCCGTACAGCGCCTGTCGCGCCAGCGCCTCCCCGTGCGCGAGGTTGACCTCCGGCTCGACCCACCAGCCGCCGACGGGCTCCCACTGGCCGCGCTCCACGGCCTCCCGCACCTCCGTCAGCAACCGGGGATGCGCCTCCATCCAGGCGTACTGGGCGGCGCTGGAGTGCGCGAAGACCATGTCGGGGTTCTCCAGCAGGCGGTCCAGCGCGCTGCGAAAGGTGGCCTTGACCGTCTCGTGCCCCTCGCGCCAGTCCCACAGCCAGACCGGGTCGATGTGGGCATGGCCGACGAGGTGGAAGGTGAGGCTCTTGCTGCGGGGGTGAGTCATTGGGTCTCCGGGTGACGATTGTGTGACTGCTTGTTATTTAAAATCTTTAAGGAATAGGGTAGGGTGTGGTCGAAGTCAAAGCAAGAGGTCGCCATGAACCCCATTTCTGACCCAGCACTGCCTGACCCCGTCCCGGTTTCCGACCCCGCCCAGGTGCATGTCCGGCGTGAGGGGCACCGCCTCCAGGTCCAGACCCCGACCTATCAGCTCACCCTGGACGATCAGCGGCCCCTCGCCCGCCTGCGCGACCCCCATGGCCGGGCGTATACCGACCTCTTCCTGGCGCCCAGCCTGCACACCGCGGCCGGGCTCGACCGCACCGCCCTCCTGCACCCGCCGGTCGTTACCGAGGAGGAGGAGGCCGTCACCCTGCGTTTCCCGATGGAGGGTGGCGTGTGGCAAAGCAAGGCGCTCGTGCTGCGCTGCGACGCCCGCGGCATCGACAGCCACGTGGAGGTGAGCGGCGAGGGCGACCTGACCGACGTATACCTGTTCGGCGGGTACTACAGTGGACATCGCCGCTGGGGCAGCGGCTTTTTCCCGAGCGGCGCCTACTTCACCCGGGTGTTCAACCCCGAGCCGTACAAGCGCGAGCACCGCACCCTCCCGGCGGGGCACTCCACCGCCATCGACGTGATGGGCACCAGCCTGCCCGGCAAGGCCCACTGGTTTTTCACCCCGGCGCCGCTGGTGTACGCCTTTCACCAGGACGCCGACGAGCTGCGGCTGGCGATGGGGGGCCTGGGAGCCGACCAGGGCGGCACGCCCGAGTACCACGAGTTCCTGGGTGACGCCTTCGAGACCGCGCCGCCCGCCCGCTGGCTGGGCGCCTCCATCGTCGCGCCCGTGGAGGAACTCAACTTCACGTCCTTTCACTACGACGCGCAGGAGAGCGCCTTTACCCTCCGCCTCGCCTACGAGGGGCAGACCCGGGTGCGGGGCGAGTTCCGCACGCCGACCCTGCGCCTCGCCTTCGCCGACGATCCCTACGACGCCATCGCCCAGAACGCCGCCCGCCATGCGGAGCTGGGGTACGCGCAACTTGACCAGGGCGAGCCCCCGGAGTGGTGGTCTACCCCCATCCAGTGCGGTTGGGGCGCGCAGTGCCACCTCATGCAGGTGCGGGGGGGCCGGGCGCCCGACCACTGCACCCAGGCGAACTACGACGCCTTTTTAAAGGTTCTCGCCGCCCAGGACCTTCACCCCGGCATCCTGGTCCTGGACGACAAGTGGAGCGCGACCTATGGGAATTGCGAGGTGGACCGGGCCAAGTGGCCGGACCTGGAGGGCTGGATCGCCCGCGCCCACGAACGCGGTCAGCGGGTGCTGCTGTGGTGGAAGGCCTGGGACGCCGAGGGGCTGCCCCCGGAGGCCTGCGTTCTGGACGACCTGGGGGAAATCGTCACCGCCGATCCCACCAGCCCGGTGTACGAGGCCATCCTGCGCGGGGCGGTGCGCCGGATGCTGCTGGAGTACGGTGCGGACGGCTTCAAGGTGGATTTCAGCGCCCGCACGCCCAGCGGACCTGGGCTGAAGCGGCACGGCGAGGCCTGGGGCATCCACCTGCTGCACCGCCTGCTGTGGATTCTGCGGGACGAGGCCAAACGCTGCAAGCCCGACGCGCTCGTGATGACTCACACGCCCAATCCGGTCTTCGCGGACGCCACCGACATGATCCGCCTCAACGACGTGAACATCGAGGCCGATATAACCGAGCAGATGATCCACCGTGCCCGGGTGGCCCGTGCGGCGCTGCCCCACCACCTCGTGGACACCGACAACTGGCCGATGCCCACCATCGGGGCGTGGCGGGCCTACACCCGAATGCAGCCGGAGCTGGGGATTCCCAGCCTGTACTTCGTCACCCACACGGACCGCGACCTCCAGCCGCTCACGCCCGGGGACTACGCCCTGGTGCGGGATACCTGGGCGCGCCACGCCGCCCTGAGGAGGAAGGCATGACGGGCACACGCACCCTCACCGTCCACATGTACCACCACACCCACTGGGACCGCGAGTGGTGGGGCACGCGCGAACGGTTCCGCTTCCGCCTCGTCCACACGGTCGACGCCATTCTGGACGCGCTCGCCGCCGACCCCGCGCTCGCCTGCTTCGTCCTGGACGGGCAGACCATCGTGCTGAAGGACTACCTGCAAGTCCGGCCCTTCCGGCAGGAGGAACTGACCCGGCAGATTCGCTCCGGGCGTCTCTTCGTGGGGCCGTGGCACATCCTGCCCGACGAGTTCCTGGTGAGCGGCGAGGCCCACATCCGCAACCTGTGGCTGGGTGAGCGCACGGCCCGTTCCCTCGGCGTGGACGTGAGCCGGGTCGGCTACCTCCCCGACCAGTTCGGGCACATCGCGCAGATGCCGCAACTGCTCGCGGGCTTCGACATCGGCAGCGCGGTGGTCTGGCGGGGCTTCGGCGGGCCGCCCGTCGGCGCCGGGGTGGAGGTCGGGCACGGCGGCTACCTGTACGCCCGCGCCCGCGACGCCCGCTTTCCCGCGGAGATGCAGAACGAGTTCTGGTGGGAGGCGCCCGACGGCACCCGCGTCCTGGGCGTCTACCTGCCGCTGGAGTATTACCGCGGCCACTACAAGCTCTGGCCGGAGGACCCGGCCCGCACCGAGGACCAGACTATCGGGCGTGCCCGGCGCACCGCCCGCTTCCTGGCGAGCTACGCCGCCACCGACGCCATCCTCGAACCGATGGGCGGCGACCACCTGCCGGTCGACGCGCGGCTGCCGGGCCTCCTGAACGGGATCAACAAGGCTCTGGGCGGCGAGGGCGTGCAGTACCGCATCAGCTCGCTCGATGCCTTCATCCGCGATGTTCAGGCCCAGCAGGACCGCGTGAAGGTGGTCTGGCAGGGCGAGGGCCGTGCGTTCGGGCGCAAAGCCCACCTGCTGCCCGGGGTCTTGAGCGCCCGGCTGTACCTCAAGCAGCGCAATGCCCGGGTCCAGACCGCTTTGGAACGCTATGCCGAGCCCCTTCAGGCGCTGCACTGGCTGCTGGGCGAGCGCTATGAACAGGACTACCTCTGGGCCGCCTGGGAGCGCTTGATCGAGAACCACCCCCACGACAGCATCTGCGGCTGCTCGGCCGATCAGGTCCACCGCGAGATGCTCACCCGCTTTGACGAGGCGGGGCAGATGGCCGACCTCCTCGCCGAGGACGCGCACGCCTCGCTCACCAGCCGGGTGGACACGGCGTTTGCGGGAGGCGGCACGGCCTTCACCGTCTTCAACCCGCTGAACTGGACCCGCACGGACGAGGCGAGGGTGCAGATGAACGCCTACCTGGAGATCAACCCGGAGGACTGGGAACTCCTCGACCCCGAGGGCCGTGACGTTCCCTTCCAGGTCCGCACCGTGTACAGCGAGGTGGACAAGGCCGAAGCCTTCCCCTGGCTGAACATTCAGCACACCCGCCCGTACGACGCAAACGAGTTCACCGAGGTGAGCTTCGTCGCGCGGGACCTGCCCGGGCTGGGCTACCGCGCCTACGCGCTGCGCCGCCGGGAGGTGCCGATCTCGCACTTCCGCATTCGCCCGTACCAGGTGCTCGGCGACGTGGCCCTGGAGAAGGGGGACCTCCCCGTGACGGACCTCGCGGTGGGGCCGGGCACGCTGGAAAACGGCCTCCTGCGCGTGACGGTGGATTCCGAGACCGGCACCCTCGACCTGCTCGACAAGGCGACCGGGCTGCGCTACAGCGGCCTGAACAGCTTCGACGACGGCGGGGACAACGGCGACACCTACAACTACGCCTGGCCGCTGGGCGACCAAATCTTTACGACCGACCGGGTGCAACCCCGCCTCTCCTGGGTGGAGGTGGGTCCGGCCCGCGCCACCCTGCGCGTGACCTGGAACTGGTCGCTCCCCGAGAGCCTGACGGGGGATCGCCAGAGCCGCAGCCCGCGGCACGTGCCCTTCACGCTGCACAGCGACGTGACGCTGCACGCCGGGGTGGGGCGGGTGGATATCCGCACGCACTTCGAGAACACCGCGCGGGACCACCGCCTGCGTGCGCGCTTCCCGCTCGGCGCGCCTGTCACGGTCTCCAGTGCGGAGACCCAGTACGGCGTGGTGGACCGCCCAGTCCGCCTGCCGGACGACCAGCGCGGCAGCCCCGAGCCCGCCGTCCACGAGCATCCCCAGATGACCTTCGCCAGCCTTAGCGACGGAGAGCGCGGCCTGACCGTCATCAACCGGGGCCTGCCGGAATTCAGCGCCAATGAGGACGGCGTCCTCTCCCTCACCGTCCTGCGCGCCGTGGGCTGGCTGTCGCGCGAGGACTTCCTCACCCGGGTGGGCGGGGCGGGTCCCACGACCGCGACGCCGGAGGCACAGATGCTCGGCCCCGTCGTCGCCGAGTACAGCCTGCTGCCCCACCGCGGCACCTGGGCGGGGGCGGACGCCTGGCGCGCGGCGCACGAGTTCAACGCCCCACTGCACGCTAGTCCAAGGGTCAGCCAGGTGCATCCCATCCGCAACCGGCACCGGGACCTGGGTGACTCGCTGCCCCCCACCGGACAACTGCTCAACGTGGAGGGCCGCGTACTCGTCACCGCCGTGAAGCGCGCCGAGGACGGCGAGGCCCTGATCGTCCGCTTCGTCAACCAGACGCCTGAGGCGCAGGACGTGACGGTGAGGCTGAATGCCGAGTTGATGGGGGCCGAGGTGACCGGGGCCGAGCGGGTCAACCTGCGAGAGGAGACGCTCGCTCCCCTCGACCTCGCGGGCGGTGCCGTCCACCTCTCTGCCCGACCCTGGGAAATCGTCACGCTCGCCCTGGCCGTGCGGCTTCCGGGGGAGCATCGTTCATGAAAACACTCGCCCTGATGCACACCACGCCTGTCACCGTGGCGGCGATGAAGGCCCTCGCCGCCGAGAAGGCGCCGGACGTGCGCGTCATCAACATCCTTGACGACAGCCTGCTGCCCGACGTGATGCGCGCGGGCCATCCGACCGAGGAGGTCCAGGGTCGCCTGCGCGCCTACGCCCGGTCCGCCGTGGACGCGGGCGCAGACGCCCTGATGTGCTGCTGCTCGTCCGTTGGGGACGTGGTGGAGACGTTGCGGGGCGACCTGCCGGTGCCCTTCCTGCGGATCGACGAGCCTATGGCCGAACAGGCGGTGCGGCTGGGGGAGAGGATCGGCGTGATCGCCACCGTGAGGACAACCCTGGAGCCCACCGCCAGCCTGATCGAGCGGGCGGCGACGAAAGCCGGGAAACCCGTCCAGGTTGAGCGTGTCCTCGTGGAGGGAGCCTACGACGCCCTCGTCGCTGGGAGGCCGGAGGAGCATGACGCGCTGGTCACGGGGGTCCTGCGCGGCCTGCTGGACCGTTCGGACGTGGTGGTGCTCGCCCAGGCCAGCATGGCGCGGCTGCTTCCCTCTCTCGGGGAGACGCGCACCCCGGTGCTGAGCAGCCCGGAGAGCGGCCTCGCCCGCGCGCTGGAGGTGTTGCGGTGAAGCTGCCCGGCGCCCTCACCCTCACCGAACTTCTGCCGCCCGCGCAGCGTGAGGGGTACGCCGTCGCGGCCTTCAGCGCCCGCTACCGGGCCTGTGTGCGGCCGGTGCTTCAGGCCGCAGTGGAACTCCGCAGCCCCGTCATCATCGAGATCAGCCAGCGGGAACTGGGCTGGTTCGGCCTGACGCCGCGCGACTTCCGGGAGGCGGTCGAGGAGGCCGCGCGAGAACTCCGGTCAGACGTGCCGCTGTGCCTGCACCTCGATCACACCTGGGAGTTCGGCGTGATCCACTCGGCGGTCGAGGCCGGATTTTCCAGCGTGATGATCGACGCGAGCGCGCAGCCTTTCGATGAGAACGTGCGCCAGACCAGGGAAGTGGTGGAGTACGCCCACGCCCACGGTGTCAGCGTGGAGGCGGAACTCGGGAAACTCACGACGACGGACAAGATGGAGACCGAGGGGGACGAGGCGCTCTACACGGTGCCGGAGGAGGCGCTGGAATTCGTGGAACGTACCGGCTGCGATGTCCTCGCCGTATCCATTGGCACCGCGCACGGCGTCTATCCCGTCAAGAACCCGAAGATCGACTTCGAGCGCCTGGCCGCCATCCGCCGCCTGCTTCCCGAGACGCCGCTCGTGCTGCACGGTGGCAGCGGCCTTCCCGCCGAAACGGTTCACCGCGCCACCTTGCTCCCCGGCGGCGGTATCAGCAAGATGAACGTCGCCACCGATCTTGAAAACGCCCTGCTGGCCGCAATGGGCGGCCTGAGCCGCATGACGAGTGCCCAACTCGACGCCCAGGACCCCGACCTGCTCGCCCGGGGGCTGGACGCCGTGAGGGCCGAGGCCCGCGACAAGATTCAGAACTTCGTGCGGTCCGCCGGACGTGCCGACACCTTCCCCCTCCCCACCCGGTGACGATGACGACCGACGAGCCAGACCACCAACCACGCGGGGCCAGCGCCGCCTTCCGCCAGGACCTCGGCGGGGAGTGGCAGCTCGCCCCCTCCGTCAGCGAGGCGTGGCGCTTTCGCCGCCTGCACGCCGAGACAGGGCAGGAGGTGGGGGCCTTTGCGCGCACCGCGTGGATTCCCGCCCGGGTGCCCGGGAGCGTCCACGCCGACCTGCTGCGTGCCGGACTGATCCGCGACCCCAACGAGGGGCTCGCCAGCCTGGAGGCCGAGTGGGTCAGCGCCCGGCAGTGGGTGTACCGCCGCACCTTCCGGGTCGAGTTGCCCGCCAGCGCCCGATTGCACCTGTGTTTCGGCGGATCGGACTATGGCGGCGACGTGTTCCTGAACGGGGCGCTCCTGGGCACGCTGGCCGGTCCCCACACCCCGGTCCGCTTCGATATAAGTGGCCTGGACCGCGGCGCCGAACACCTCCTGGCGGTCTTGCTGCGCGAGCCGCCGCCCGAGGCCGGGCAACTGGGCCGCACCAGCGAGACGCGCACCCTCAAGCCCCGCTACGGCTACTGGTGGGACTTCGCCACGCGGCTCATCCACATCGGCCTGTGGCAGGACGTGATCCTGGAGGCCGATGCGGGCACGGCTGTCCTCGACCTCTTCGCTCGGGCAGACTTGGACGCGGACCTGCGCCGGGCGACCGTCCGCGTGGACGTGGACCTGGGCGGGGATACGACTGTTCCCGTGACCGTCAGCCTGATTCACCCGGATGGTCGGCAGGACGAAACCCGGACGACCACCCGTTCCGCCACCTTCGAGTTGCAAGACCCCGAGGTGTGGTGGCCCGCCGGGCTCGGGGCGCAGCCGCTCTACCGGGTGCGGGCCAGCGTGCCGGGCGGCGCCAGCATCGAGCGGTGCCTGGGGATTCGGACGGCCAGGCTCGTCCACAATGCCGCTTCACTGGAACGCGGCGCACGGCCCTACACCCTGGAGATCAACGGCAAGGCGCTCTACGCGCGGGGCTTCAACATGGTCCCGGTGGACATGATCCCGGGGCGTGACGGGGTGGCCGAGCGGGAACGCGCCCTCGCCGAATACGCCCTGGCCGCCCACGCCAACCTGCTGCGCTTCAACGGCGTGGCCCCCATCGCCTCGGACACCATGCTGGACGCCTGCGACGAGCTGGGCCTGCTCGTCTGGCAGGAGATGCCGCTCACGTCGAGCGGCACCGACAACGTCCCGCCCACCTCGCCGGAGTTTCTCGCCAATCTCGACCGCGACCTTCCCGCGCTGGTGCGCCGGTTGCGAAACCACCCCAGCGTCGTGCTGCTCGGCGCTGGAAACGAACTCACCGACGAGCGGCGGCGCCCGGCGGACGAGGCGCATCCCACCATCCGCCGGATTCAGGACCACATCACTGCTCTGGACGGTACCCGCCCCTTCCTCCCGACCTCGCCGAGTGGCCCCGAGTACGACCTGAGCGTTGACGCGGCGACGGGGCGCCCCGAGGACCTCCACGACGTACACGGCCCCTGGCATTACCGGGGTGCCCACGACAGCTACCGCCCGCATGTCCTCAGCCGGGCGCTCGCCCACAGCGAGTTCGGCTGTCAGGCGGCCTCGCGGGAAACGACGCTGCGCCGCTACCTCACTGACGGCTCCCCCTGGCCGATGGACGACACCAATCCCCAGGTCGTGCATCACGGCGAGTGGTGGCTGATGCGCCACCGGATCACGGAGGTATTCGGCCCGGTGGACGACCTGGGCACCTATGTCCTCCTCACCCAGGCTGCCCAGGGGGACGTGCTGCGCCACGCGCTGGGCTGGAACCGCTCGCGGCGGGATGAATGCAGCCTCGCGCTGATCTGGCAGCTCGGCGAGCCCTGGCCGAACGCGCACAACACCAGCCTGATCGACTACGATCTGAAGCCCAAGTTGGCGTACTACCGCTGCCGCGAGGCGAACGCGCCGGTCGCCCTCCACCTCGGGTTGCCCGGTCCTGTCGGGAAGGGGCACCTGACCGCCGCGCCGCAGGTTCTCGCGGACACGACCGGAAGTGGCGAACTCACGCTGACCCTGCATAGCCTGACGGGCATGACGCTTCAACACGAAACCCGTTCTATGATCTGGCCCGCCGCGGGTCAGCCGTTGAACGTGACTCTCCCGGAGGAACCGGCCCTGCTGCGTGCGGAATTGCTTGGTGAGGACGGCGTTCTCCTCGCCCGCGCCGAACATTGGGTGGCGCGCGACCAGCCCCAGCCCTTTGCGGCCCTCGTGGGGATGCCGCGTACACGTCTCACTCTGGAGCAAAGGGGTAGTCGGCTCGTCGTCCGCAACGCCGGAGTCCACGTCGCGCCCTGGGTGAGCCTGGAGTCGCCCTCAGACGTTCTGGAGGACTTCAGCGACAGCGGCTTCAACCTGCTGCCCGGCGAGGAGCACGAGGTCGGCGTGACGCTCCGGGGACCAGAGGTCGGAGTTCTCGCTGTCCCGCTGACAGTCCGGGCATTGAACGCAACTCCGTTGGACCTCCTTTGGGAGACCCCGTGAAGTTCCTGCCGCGCTCGTTCCGGGAGGGGGGCCTGCTCGTCTGGCACAACCTCCTGCCCCTGCTGTGGTTGAACCTGATCTGGGCTGTGCTGGCGTGGACGCTGGTGCTGACCGGCCCCGCCACCCTGGCGAGTTACGCGCTGATCGCTACCACCCTGCGCGAGGACCGCGAGCCGGACCTGCGCCAGTTTCTGCCCCTGCTGTTGCGGAACCTGCTCCCCGGAATCCTGTGGGCGCTCACCGTCGTCGTCTTTGCCTTCCTGGCTTACAGCAACTACACCTTCTGGCGGCGGGTGCTGGGGCCGTTCGGGGACACGGTCGTCTTCCTGCTGGTCACCTACCTGTCCTGGCTGTTCGTCGCGCTGCAACCCTACCTGCTCGAAGCCCTCAGCGTGGAGCGGCTTTCCTACATCCGGGCGTGGCGGGCCGCGTTCCTGGGCCTCGCCCAGCACCCTCTCAGCGCGCACCTGTACGTGCTGATCCCGCTCGCCGTGCTGATCCTGAGCCTGCTGTTCCAGACCTTCGTGTTCGTGATCCTCGTCAGCGCCGCCCTCGCCTTCGCGGCGGTGCAGGTCAGGCCGTTTAGCCCGCAGGTTCCTCCTCAGGACGACCTCCCCGAGCCCTCCGCCGAGCCGTCCGCCTGACCTTCCTGGAGACCCCGCATGACCCGCACCATCTGGAGAATCGGCCAAGAAGACAGCCCCAGCCCTGAGTTGCCCGACAACTACAAGGCGCCCCTCGCCTTCCCCGGCGTGACGTGGACGGTGGGCGGGGAGGGCAACGTCTGGCCGCTCTACCAGGCGAGCGAGGCGGACCCCGAGGCGAACTACCAGGCGCAGTCGCGGGTCGTCCATTTCGAGCTGCCGTCCGTGGACGCGCCCGCCTACGAGCTGATCATCGACTACCTCGTCATCGCGCCGCGCGTCCCGCACCTGTCGCTGGACCTGAACGGCGCGCGGGGGCGGGTGTTCCTCGACCCCAAGCCGTCCGTGAGCGGCGAAATTCGGCTGCTGCCCGGGCTGCATACGACGATCTACGCGGACGGACGGGTGCGGGTCGCTTTAGATGCTGCTCTCCTGCGGCCCGGTGCCAACACCCTCACCCTCACCGTGGTCGATGGGGGAGAGGTGGTGAGGGTCGAGAACCCCGAGCGGGTGGCGCGGCTCGACCGCATGGCGAACGGGGCGGGGATCATCTACCAGTACCTGGCCTTGAGGGCGCTGGATGAGCGGCCCGCACCGGACCTGACGTTGAAAACAACCGTGCTGTACCGCTGTCACGAGGGTCAACTTCGGGCCCGGGTGGACGGGGTGCTGCACGGCCCGGCGCCGCACGGGCTGACCGTCCTCCTGGGCGGGGAGCGGCACGAGTGGCCCGCCGAACCGGCCCCGTTCGGGGACCTTCCGTTCAGCGTCTGGATTCCTGACGGGGAGCGGCCCATCCAGTATTCCGCCGAGCATGGCCCCTCCACCTGGACCGGCACCCTGACCCGCAAGCGCAAGTGGACGGTGTACGTCTCCGCGCATTCCCACACCGACATCGGCTACACGCACCGGCAGGAGGAGGTGGCCGAGCGCCACAGCCGCAACCTGGACACGGCCATCGCCTTTCTGGAGGCCGGGCAGCCCAACTTTACGTACCACCTCGATTGCGGTTGGGTGCTGGAGGATTACCTGGCGACGCGAGCTGAGGGGCAATTGGAGCGGCTACGCCATTGGGTGCGGGCCGGGCGCATCAATCTGGTGAGCAACTACGCGGACCTGCTGACCCAGTTCGCCGGGCTGGAGGACCTGATCCGCAACGCCAGCTTCAGCAATGCCTTTCTGGCCCCACTGGGCAAACGGGCGGAGCTGTGCGCGGTCGTTGACGTGGCCTCGGTCACCGCGAGTTACCCGGACCTGCTGGCGGGGGCGGGGGTCCGTTACCTCGTCCACGCCAACAACCAGGACCGCGGGCCGTTCCGGGTGAACGGCAACCTGCACCGCGCCAGTCCCTTCTGGTGGGAGGGACCAGCGGGCGGACGGGTCCTGACCTGGCTCGCCAAGATGTACTGCGAGTTGCGGAAGGTGTGTGGCAGCCCCCCTGGCCTCAGTGCCGCCGAGCGTGGCCTGACCCTGTGGCTGGAGGAGTTCGATCGCCCCGACTACGCGCCGGACTGCGTGCTGCTGTACGGTCAGGAGGCCGACAACACCGACCTCGACCCGCAGCCGAACCGCTTTATCGGCGAGTGGAACGCGGCGTACGCCTACCCGCGCCTCGTGGCCGCCGACCCGGCCGATTTCTTCCGGGAGGCGGAACGGTGCGGGGACCGCCTGCCCGTCCTGCGCGGCGACGGGGGCGCGTACTGGGAGGACGGCGTGCTCACCAGCCTGGCCGAAACCATTCAGGCCCGGGACGCGCAGGCCCGGCTGCCTGCCGCCGAGACGCTGGGCACCCTCGCCGCGATCCATGATCCCAGGTTGCGCCCGAACGAGGCCCTGTACGCCGATGCCTGGCGCGACCTGCTGCTCTACGACGAACACACCTGGGGTGCCTTCCTGAGCGTCACGGACCCCGAAGCCCGCCTCGCCCGCGACCAGTGGGAGGTGAAGGCGGCTTTTGCGCAGCGCGCACACCTCGCCGCCCGCCAGGCCCTGCACGCCGGAGCCAGCCGCCACAGCCTCCAGTGGAACACCGAGGGGCGCGAGGTCGTCGTCTATAACCCCCACAACTGGACCGTCCAGGGCGAGTGCAGTGTCGAGGTGGCGAATGGGGAGGCGCCGCACGACTCCCTGACCGGCGAGCCCATCCCCTTCCGAGTTCTCGAAACGCATCCCACCCAGCGCGTCATCGCCTTCCATGCCACGCTGCCCGGCCTGTCGTATCGGCGCTTTCCCCTCCGGCGGGAGACAAATCCCACCCCCACCGTTCATCAGGACGTGACCCGGGAACACCAGGTCGAACTCCGCAGCGACCACTACACGCTCACCTTCGACCTGACGCTGGGCCAGGCCACGGCCCTTGTCGAGCACGCCACCGGTCAGCAACTGCTCGCCCCCGGCGGCGCGGGCGGGCTGGTGTACGTGCGCGGCGGGGAGGGCAGCCGCATCCTGAGCAACCAGGCCGACCTGCCCCCTGCCAATTTGGATGAGGACGAGCGCTTCGACCTGATCCACGCTGAGCGCATCACCGACGCGCTGGGCGACACCCTGCATCTGCGGTCGGACGTGTCCCAGGGCCAGCTCGACCTGACCGTCCATCTGCCCGCCCGCCAGAACCGGGTGGACTTCCACTACACCTACGACAAGGCCGTGACCTCTGCCCGCGAGGCCGCCTATGTCCGCTTCGACCTGGACCTCCCGGACGCCCGCGTGCTGTCCGACTCGCAGCTCGGCTGGACGGACTGGGACGCCGACCGCCTGCCCGGCGCCTGCGTCGAGTGGCTGCCCCTCCAGACGGGCGTGCTGCTGGAATCGGAGCGCACCCGCGTCTTCCTCGCCAGCCCTGACATTCCCCTGTTCACGTCCGGCGACATCGTGCGGGGCACCTGGCCGAAAACGCGCGAGATTCGCGGGGGTCGCGTCTACGGCTATCTGCTCAGCAACTACTGGCACACCAACTACCAGGCTCGGCAGGGCGGCCCCCTCACCTTCCGCTACAGCCTGACGAGTGGCCCCGACCTCACCCGCGAGGCGGCGGGCCGGACCGGGCGGGAGGCGCGGCGGGGGCTATACGCGCACCGCATCAGCTTCCAGGATTTCCGCACGCCGGGCGGGCCGTACACCGATCCGGCGGGAGGAGTTCTGGCCGAGGTCAGTGACAACGTAACCCTCAGCGTCCTTAAACCCGCACAGGACGGGCGCGGCGTGATCTTGCGGGTTCAGGACCTGCGAGGAACGGCGCAACAGGCGTCCGTCCGCTTTCCGCCCCGCCGCCTCGCCCGCGCCGCCCTCACCGACCTGCTGGAGACCGACCTCACGCCCCTCCCCGTATCCGGCGACGCGGTGCATTTTCCCGTCCCGGCCTGGGGCCTCGCTGCCATCCGCGTCGAATTCGAGCCGCCTTTCCCCCTGGAGGAACAGCGATGAAGCCCGTCTTCAACACTGCCAACTTCGCCTTCCGGCAGGTGAACTACCGCGCCACCGGCGACTGGGGCCAGGCCTGCCGCACCAGCCGCGAACACTTCGCCCCGGTCGAGACCTTCGAAGCCCGCTTCGACGAGCTGCTGGGCGAGGTGGACGCCCTGGGGTTCAGGGACATCGAGCTGTGGCACTTCCACCTGCACCAGAACTGGTGGACGCCGGAGCACGTTGAGATCGCGCTGGACACGGCCGGGCGGCGCGGCATGCGTTTCGTCGCGTACTGCGGCGGCTTTGGGGACGACCTGCCCGAGTTCGAGCGGACGCTGGGACTGGTCAGGGCGCTGGACATCCCCCTGCTGGCCGGAAACAGCCGCGTGTTCCGCGAGCAGCGGGCCGAGTTCGTCGCCCGGCTGCGTGACCTCGGTGTGCGCTTCGGTTACGAGAACCACCCCGAGAAGACGCCGCAGGAGCTGCTGGACCGCACCGGACCGGACGAGGGCGGCCTGGTCGGCGTGACCGTCGATACCGGCTGGTTCGGCACTCAGGGCTACCCCGCCGACGAGGCCGTCCGTGAACTCGGCGAGCGGGTCATCCATGTTCACCTCAAGGACGTGCGAGAGGTGGGCAGGCATGACACCGTCGGCTACGGACAGGGTGTGGTGCCGGTACGCGAGGTGGTCGAGGCCCTTTCATACATGGGCTATGGCGGCTACCTCAGCGTCGAGCACGAGCCGGAACAGTTCGACCCGACCGATGACCTGCTGGAATCCCTGCGCCAACTCCGGTCGTGGCTGGTACCCCACGGGCAGGGGGCGAGGCCATGAAACCCGTGAAGATCGCCATCGTCGGCACGGGCGTGATCGCCACCCCGTACGCGAAGGCCATGCGCGCCTACCCCGGCCTGGAGCTGTACGGCTGCTTCGACCTCGACCGGGAGCGTGCCCGCGACTATGCCAGTCAGCACGGCTGCCGCGCCTTCGACTCGCTGGAGGACCTGCTCGCCGACCCCGAGGTGGAGCTGGTCGTCAATCTCACCGTGTTCCCCGCGCACTACGCGGTCACGCGGCAGGCGCTGGAGGCGGGCAAGCACGTGTACAGCGAGAAACCGCTGGCGGGCAGCAGCGAGCAGGCGCAGGAGTTGGTGGCCCTGGCCCGGGAGCGCGGCGCGCGTCTGGGCTGCGCGCCCGCCACATTCCTGGGCGAGGCGCAGCAGCGCGCCCTGCGGGAGCTGCGGGCGGGACTCATCGGCCCGGTCCGCGTCATCTACGCCGAGGCGAACCACGGCCGCATCGAGACGTGGCACCCGGTGCCGGACAGCTTCTATCAGGTGGGACCGCTCCGTGACGTGGGCGTGTACCCGCTGGGCATTGTCACCAGCATCTTCGGCCCGGCCTCCCGAGTGTGGGCTTACGGAAAGACGGTCAAACCCGAGAGGCTCACCAAGCGTGGCGTGCCCTTCCAGGCGACCGAGAACGACTTCTACGTCGCGGTCGTGGAACTCGCCAGCGGCCCGGTGCTGCGCCTCACCACGTCCTTTTACACGACCGACAAGGGCAAACAGAGCGGCATCGAGTTCCAGGGCGACGACGGGCAACTGTACCTGGGGAGCTGGATGGCGCCCCGTGCAAGCATCGAGACCGCCCGCTTCGGCTCCGAGTACGAACCGCTCCCGGACTACACGCCCGCCGAACAGAGCTTCAACTGGGCTGCCCCGCTCGACGACCTTGCCCGCGCGCTGCGCGAGAACCGCCCCCACCGCGTGACCGGCGAGCAGGCCGCGCACATCGTCGAGATTCTGGAAGCCGCACATCTGTCGATCCGGCAGGGGGGGATGGTGCCCCTGGGCACCACCTTCACGCCCGCCGAGCCGGTCGAAGCCCAGCCCGCCTGATCCCTCAGAAATGAGCCCTGCCGTGACCAGTTCCCCCCTCCTCCAGCCCTCGCGCGCCTTCCGCCACTCTCTTCCCCACACTCTGAAGGACCGGACATGATCGAGGTGCTGCCCGGCGTGTTCCGCCATACCGGCTCCGCCCAGGTGTACGCGGTGTGCGACGGGGACAGCGCCGTGCTGGTGAACATCGGGGACGGCAGCGTCCTCGACGACCTGCCGCCTCGGGTCCGGCGGGTGCGCGCGGTGCTGCTCACCCACCATCACCGGGACGTGGCGGCGGGCGCGGCGCGGGCCGTCCGGGCGGGCATCCCCGTCTACGCCCCGGAGGGCGAGCGGGCCAGCCTGCACGACCCCCAGCGCTACCTCTCGCTCGCGGACGCCCGCAACAACTACGACGCGCGCCCCCATATCTGGACCGTGCCGGACGCGGCGGTGACGCTGCCGCTGCGCGAGTACCGGACCTACCGCTTCGGGCGGCTGCGCTTCACCCTGCGGCCCACGCCCGGCCAGACGCCCGGCGCGGCGTCGTTCCTGCTCAAGTTCCGCCGCATGACCCTGGCCTTTACCGGCGACCTGCTGTACGCGCCGGGCCAGATCAGCCGCCTCGCTTCCACCCAGTGGACCTACCACGGCGGCGAGGGCATCGCGGGCACCATCCTGTCGCTGCTCGACCTGGCCGACCAGTCGCCCACGCACATCCTGCCCTCGCACGGGGAGATCATGGGCGCGGGGGCGCTGCGCCAGACCGCCGAGGCGCTGTGGCCGCTGCTGCTGCTGCGCCGCCACAACCTGCGGCTCTTCGAGCTGCGCGCCGAGCCGTACGCCGAGCTGCGCCCGTGGCTGCTCTGGAACCGCACCAGCCTGGCGAACCTGTACGTCCTGCGCTCGGAAAGTGGGCGCGCCCTGATGATCGACTTCGGGTACGACTTCTGCTTCGGGCAGGCGAGCGGCACCGACCGCGAGTCGCGCCGCCCCTGGCTGTACACCATTCCCGCGCTGTTCGAGAGGTACGGGGTGAAGGGCATCGACGCCGTGATCCCCACCCACTACCACGACGACCACGTGGCAGGCATCCCGCTGCTGCGCGAGGTGTACGGGGCGGAATTGTGGGCGCCGGAGAACGTGGCGGGCGTCCTCGCCGAGCCCCAGGCGTTCCGGTTGCCCTGCCTGTGGTTCGAGCCGATGGAGGCCGACCGCCGCCTGCCGCTCGGCCAGCCCTTCGAATGGGAGGAGTTCCGCATCACGCCCTTTGAAGTCACCGGCCACGCCCGCTACGCCAGCGCCCTGCTCGTGGAGGCGCACGGGGAACGGGTGCTCTTCGGCGGGGACCAGTATGCGGACCCTGACGGATTGGGCCTGAACTACACCTACCCCAACCTCTTCTGCGAGGACGACTATGTCCGCAGCGCCGAACTCTACGCGCGGCTGCGCCCGGACCTGATCCTCGGAGGTCATAACGGTCCCATCAAGCCCAGCCCGGAGTATTTCGACGAGCTGCTCGCGCGGGGCCGGGCGCTGCAAACCCTCCACGCCGCCCTCCAGCCCCCCTCCGCCCGCATGGTGATGCACGCCGAGCCGATCAGCGTGCCGAGCGGGAGTCCGGTGACCCTGACGGTCGAGAATCCCACCGACGCCCCCTTCGAGGGAGAACTCCACGTGTACGGCCGCGCGACGGAGGCCGCCTGCCTGCCCCTGCGGATTCCGCCCTCCTCCCGCCTCACCCTGCCCTTCAGCCCTAGTGGGCCGCAGGGCGCCCGCATCCACTTCGAGCTGCGCGGGGCTCCCGGCGAGCCCTGCCAGTTCGCCCACGCCACCATCGACCATCCCCCCTACGGCAACAGCCTCTATGGTGACAGCTATGCCTCCTGAACGGCGCGGCATCCTCGAAGCGTTCTACGGCCGTCCCTGGTCCTGGCAGGAGCGGCACGACATGGTGGACTTCATGCACAGGGTGGGCTTCAACGCCTACGTCTACGCGCCAAAAAACGATCCCGTCCACCGTAACCGCTGGCGGGAGCCGTACACGAACGTGGAGTGGGCGCAGTTCGGGCGGCTGGCCCGGCACGCCCGGGACGTGGGCGTGGAATTCATCTTCGGGCTCAGCGCCCTGAAGTTCAGCTACACCAACCCCGCCCACCTGATGACGCTGCGTTCCAAGCTGCGGGAGGCCAAGGCGCGCGGCATCCGCTCGTTCGCGCTGATGCTCGACGACCTGCCCAAGAACTTCTCGCACAGCGAGGACGTCACCGTCTTTCCCGACCTGGCCCGCGCCCAGGCCTGGCTGGTGAACGAACTCGTGCAGGACCTGGACCCGGACGGCGAATTCTACTTCTGTCCCACCCAGTACTTCGGGAGCGGCAACTCCACGTACCTGTGGGCGCTGGGGGCCAGCCTCACGCCCCGCGCGCAGGTCTTCTGGACCGGGCGCAAGGAGTGCAGCCCCACGATCACCGCCGCCGATCTCGGGCGGGTGTCGGACGTGCTGCGCCGCAAGGTCGTGATCTGGGACAACTTCCCGGTGAACGACCTCGACATGCAGCACGACCTGCACGTGGCGCCGCTGGTGGGCCGCGCGCCGGAGCTGCCGGAGGTGGCCGGGGGCTACTTCGCGGCGGCGGGCGCCCTGTCGGCCACCAGCCGCATCGCCCTGCGGACCACGGCGGCGTACCTGCGCGACCCGTACGGGTACAACCCGGTCGCCGCCTTCCGGGACGCGGTCCGGGTCAGCACCGCCAGTTCCCAGGAGGCCGCGGCGGTCGCCTTCCTCGCCGACCTCGCCCGCCGTCACCCGCTGGTGAGCCGCAGCAGCGTCCTGTACCACTCGCTGTGGCCCGCCATCGACGCCTTCTGGGCGGCACGCGGCGGTCCCCCCGAGGAGGCCGGGCCGGACGTTCCGGGCCGCCCCGCCATGAGCGACGTTCCGCCGGACGAGCGGCCCCTGCGCCAGATCGTGCGGGACATGGAACTGCACGCCTACACGCTCTTCCGGTTGCAAGACCCCGTCCTGCGCCGCAATCTCGCCCCCTGGACCGCCAAGCTCGCGGGCTGGGCGCGGGTGGCGAAGTACGCGCTGGGCGCCCTGGACAACCCGGGGGACGCCCGCGCCCGCGAGTACGTGCTGGAGGAGATTCCCCTGGTGCGCGAGAACTTCCACTGGGTCGCCGGGGACACCTTCGACACCTTCGCCCGCCGCTGCGTCTGGAGCGCGGAGCGGGCGAGCGAGCGGGCGAGTGAGCCGGGTCAGCCGGTTCGGGAGACGGCGTGACCGCCCGTTCCACCTCCCTCGCCGATATTGGCCGCCCGATTGCCGAGCGCACCGTCATCGGCAACGGCAGTCCCATCGGTCTGCTCGGCTCCAGCACCGCCTACAAGCAGGTCTGGGCGCGCGACTCCATGATCTGCTCTCTGGGTCTGATGCTCTGCGCGGACCCCGAGGGACCCGAGATCGCCCGGCGGTCCATCCGCACCCTCGCCGCCTACCAGTCGCGGCTGGGCAACATTCCCCACAACGTCGGCTTCACCGGCATTCCCGACCCGGCACTCATCGCTCACGGCGGGGCACTGCACGTGGGCGAGGACGCGCCAAAGGTCGTGGTAGATACGGCCCACGCGGGCTGCATCGACAACAGCCTGTGGTTCATCCTGGGCAACGACTACGTCCACCGCACGGACGGGGACACCGGGCGCCTGCGCCAGATGTGGCCCCACCTGCGCCGCGCCTACACCTGGCTGGAATACCAGGACAGCAACGAGTGCGGCCTGCTGGAGGTCCACGAGGCGATGGACTGGGCCGACCTCTTCGCCAACCGCTACAACAGCCTGTGGCCCAACGCCCTGTGGTTCGCCGCGCAGCGCTCCATGGCGGCGATGAGCGAGGCCCTGGGGGAGGATGGCAGCCCTTACCGGGCGCGGGCCGAGGACATCCGCTTCAAGCTCAACACGCTGCTGTGGCTCGGCCCGGAGGTCGAAAAGGATATGACCTGGGTGGAGAACCACCGCAAGGAGTGGCTCTACCCCATCCGCCTGACGACCACCGTGCTGCAGGAGCGCCCCTACTACCTGCCCTACATGGCCTTCCGCGACTACGAGGACCGCTTCGACACCTTCGGGAACCTCGTCGCCATCCTGTTCGGGCTGGCGAGTGAGGCGCAGGCGAACAAGATTCTCGACTACATCGAGTCCGCCGGGGTGAACGAGCCGTGGCCGGTGAAAGCGATCTACCCGCCCGTGCAGCCCGGGGACAAGGACTGGCGGGAGTATTACCGCCTGCGGAACCTGAACCTGCCCGACCAGTACCACAACGGCGGCATCTGGCCCATGATCGGCGGGTTCTACGTGGCGGCCCTGGTCAAAGCCGGACGCCTGGACGAGGCGGCGCGGCAACTGGGGCGCCTGGCCGAGATGAACCGTCTCTCCCGCACGCCGGGCCTGGAATGGGACTTCAACGAGTGGCACCACGGGCGCAGCGGGCGGCCCAGCGGCTTCCGCGGCCAGAGCTGGTCGGCAGCGATGTTCATCTACGCGCACGAATGTGTTCAGCAGGGCTTCTGCCCGGTCTTCAATGCGGGGGAGGGCTGGTGACGGCGGGCGGACTCAGCGAACAGCTCGCCCGGGAGGCGCGCGACCTGTACGCGCGGGGCCTGACGACTTCTACTGGCGGCAACCTCAGCCACCGGGACGGAACGGGCTTCCGGGTCAGCGCGACGAATACGGCCTTTGCCCGGCAGCTTTCCGAGGACTTCACCCTGTGCGGTTCCGAAGGGGAGCAGGTGAGCGGCCCGAAGCCCTCCAAGGAGGCTGCCTTTCACGCCGCCATCTACCGGGCGCGTCCCGACGTGAACGCCGTGCTGCACCTGCACGCCACGGACTCGCTCACCCTGTCCTGCCTGGCTGCGCCCACGGAGGAGGGCAATGTGCTGCCGGTCCATTCCAGCTACGCGGTCACCCGGGTCGGACGGGTGCCGCTGCTGCCGTACCTCCCGCCGGGTGGGGCCGACCTCGCCGCCGCGGTCGGCCGGGCCTGCCGGAACGTAAGCGCCGTGCTCCTGCAAAACCACGGGGTCATCACCTGGGGCGGGAGTCTCGCCGAGGCGCGCGACATCCTGGAGGAATTGGAGCAGAACGCCCGGGTGTGGCTCGCCTCGCGCGGGCAGGCGCGGGTGCTGAGCGATGAGGAACTGGCGGAGGCGAACGCCCGCGCCACGCATGGCGCCCCCATCGCCCCGGGGGAGCAGCGGCCCCGCCTGCTTCCCGGCCTTCGGGGGTGGGGACCATGATGCCGAGATTGGGCATTGTCGCCGACGACATCACCGGGGCCGGGGACATCGGCGGGCTGCTCGCGGGGCACGGCTACGCCGTCCGCATCCTCTCGCAGGGCGCCGACTGGGAGGGCCTGTGTGCCCGATTGGCCCAGGAACGGACGGACGCGCTAATCATCGACACGGACTCTCGCTTCCTGCCGCCAGATGCCGCACGGGAGCGGGTGGAGCGGGCCACCCGTGCCCTGATGGCGACCGGGTGCGGCGCCTACTGGAAAAAGACCTGCTCGGTCTTCCGGGGCAACGTCGGCGCGGAGTTCGACGCGATGCTGGGGACGCTGGGCGAGAACTTCGGGGTTGCGGTCGCCGCCTTTCCCAAGAATGGGCGCACAACTCTGCATGGCGACCACTTCGTGCGGGGCGTGCCCCTCCCCGACACCGAGTTCGGGCAGGACCCGGTGCATCCGCGGCGAGAGGTCAATCTGGTGCGGGACCTGGGCACCCAAACGCCGCACCGTGTCATCAACCTCCCCATCGAGACCGTGCGCGAGGGAGTGCGGGCCGTGCGGACCCGCCGCGAGGAGCTGGAGCGGGAGGGCGTGCGGTACGTGCTGGCGGACGCGGAGACACAGAGCGACCTCCGGGTGCTTGCGGAAGCGTTGTCGGGGGAACGGGTGTTCCTCGGCTCCAGTGGCCTGGCGGAGGAATTGCCCGCCGTGTGGCCGCCCGTGGAGCCCTTCGACCCGCTGTCCGGTGCCCGCTGGACCCATCCCCGGCAGGTCGTGATGATCGCCGGATCGGTCATGCCGCAGAGCCGCGCGCAGGTGGAGCATTACGCGGCGCGCGGCGGGACGGTGCATGAACTGGATGTGGACCTCGCCCTGCGCGACCCGGAGCGGGCCAGCCGATTACTTGCCGACCTCGCCCTCGGCACGCTGCACACGCACGACACGGTCCTGCTCCGTTCTCCCAACTCGCCGGAGCAGGTGGAGGCGGCCCGCGAGGTGGGCGCCGCGCTCGGCCTGCACGGCATCGAGGTCAGCCAGCGCGTCTCGGGCGTTCTGGCCGAGGCCGCGCGGATCACGGCGTGCGAGGCGGGCACCCAGAAACTCGTCGCGCTGGGCGGGGACACCTCGGCGGCCCTGACCCGGGCGCTGGGGGTCACGCACACGGTCGTCGTCCAGGAACTCGCGCCCGGTCTGCCCAGCACCTACGCGCCCGACGAGGGTTTGCTGCTTGTCTTAAAGAGTGGATCGTTCGGTCCGCCCGATTTTCTAGCGCTCGCCATAGACCACCTCCAACGCGCGCACGGGGAGCAGGCGTGACCCGGGTACTGACCTTCGGAGGTGCCGTCATCGACTTCGTCCGCAGTGGGGACCACTGGCAGGCCCGGGCGGGCGGCAGCGCCTGGAACACCGCGCGGGTGCTGGTGGCGCTGGGTCAGCCCACCGCCTTCGTCGGGGCGCTGGGGGACGATCCTTTTGCCGAGGGGCTGTGGACGGAGGCGGAGGCCCACGGCCTCGACCTGAGCCTCATCCAGCGGGTAAAGGCGCACACGGCCCTCTCCGTCATCCACCGCACTCACCCGGCCCAGTACGCCTTTTACGCGGAGAACGCGGCTGACTCCCAGTTCAGCCGCTGTCCTGAAGACGCCTGGCAAGGGGTGACCGCCGCCTACTTCGGGGGCATCACCCTCATGCGCGACCCGGCCCGCCCGCATTTCCTCGCGCTCGCCCGGAAGGCGCGGGAGCGCGGAATCACAGTCGTCTACGACCCCAACTACCGCCCCCAGCTTGGGGACGCCTACCGAGAGGCGTTTCCGCAATACGTCCCGCTGGCCGACTTCATCAAGGTCAGCGAGGAGGACCTGGCCGGGCTGCTGCCCCACCTCACGCTGGATCAGGCCCTCGCGTGGGTGCGGGCGCTCAACCCCGCCGCCACGGTGCTGCTCACCCTGGGCGCACAGGGCGCTCGCCTGATCGGCCCGGGTTTGGACCTCCATCACCCCGGCTACCGGGTGGACGTGGTCGACACCGTCGGCGCCGGGGACGCCAGCATCGCGGGGCTGCTGTACTCCACCCTTCACGACCCGCAGGCTCCCCCCGCCCGGCATCTCGGCTTCGCGCTCGCCTGCGCCGCCGCCGCCTGCACCCGCCCGGGGGCACACGCCCCCACCCTCACCGAAGTCCGTTCCCTGCTCCAGGAGACCCAGGCATGACGAATTCCCCCGACCGCGCCCTCATCGTTTCCGGCGGCTGGCCCGGCCACCAGCCCCTCAAATTCGCCGAACTCATCGGCGACATGCTCCGCGAGGCTGGCCTGGAGGTCACGGCCAGCGACACCCTCGACGTGCTGGAGGGCGCGGACGACTTGCGGACCTACGCCCTGATCGTGCCCAACTGGACGATGGGCCGGATCAGCGGGGAGCAGAGCAAGAACCTGCGGGCTGCTATTGAAGCCGGGACCGGCCTGGCCGGCTTTCACGGCGGCATGGGCGACGCCTTCCGCGAGGACGCCGACTACCAGTTCATGGTGGGCGGGCAGTTCGTCGCGCATCCCGGGGGTGTCCGCCCGTACCGCGTGGACATGGGGCCTGCGGGGCACGAGATCACCCGCGGGCTGTCCGGCTTCGACATCGAGAGCGAGCAGTATTACCTGCACGTCGATCCCTCCAACACCGTGCTCGCCACGACCACCTTCGACGGCCAGCACGCGCCCTGGACCGCAGGGACCGTCATGCCGGTCGCCTGGGTGCGGCGCTACGGGCAGGGGAGGGTGTTCTACTCGTCCATTGGACATGACCCGCGGGAATGGGAGAACCCTACCGTGGCCGAACTGCACCGCCGCGGCCTGCGGTGGGCGGCCAGGGTCCGGCCGTGAGCCTTCGCTGGGGGTTTCTGGGTGCCTCCCGCATCGGCAACGTGCTCGCACCCGCCATGAAGGCGGCGGGGCAACGGTTGGTCGGCGTCGCGGCCCGAGACCCGGAGCGCGCGGCGGCGTATGCGGGAAAGCACGGCTTCGTTCGGGCACACGACACCTACGAGGCGTTGCTGAACGACCCCGAGATCGACGCCATCTACAACGCGCTGCCCAACGACCTCCATTTCCCCTGGAGCGTAAAGGCCCTCCAGGCTGGAAAGCACGTGCTGTGCGAGAAGCCCTTCATGCTCAACGCGGACGAGGTGCTGCGGGTCATGGAGGTGCAGCGCCAGGCGGGCCGGGTGATCATGGAGGCCTTCGTGTACCGGCACCACCCGCAGTTTGGCCGGGCGCTGGCGGCCATAGCGCGGGGCGAACTGGGGGAATTGCGAACCGCCACCGCCTACTACCGCTTCCGCATGACCAACCCCGGCGACTACCGCTGGAACCCCGCGCGGGGCGGGGGGGCGCTGTACGACGTGGGCTGCTATTGCGTCAGCGCGCTGCGCCTGCTGCTGGGCCGCGAGCCGCGCCGGGTGAGCGCCAGCCTGCACGACGTGGGCGGCATCGACGCCACGCTGGTGGGCTGGCTGGATTTCGGCGGGGGCTTCACCGCCCACTTCGATTGCAGCGTGGAGGCCAGCGGGGGCCAGCACCTCAGCCTGGTGGGGTCAGGGGCCACGCTGAGTCTCGACGTGCCCTACGGCTCGCACCAGCGGACGACGACCTTGCAGATCGGGGAGCAGACGGAAGTGTACGACCCCACCGACCCCTACGAGGCGATGGTCGCCCACTTCGCCGCCGCCGCGCTGGAGGGTGCCGAACTGCGCTGGGGCCTGCCCGACGCGCTGGCCCAGGCGCGGGTGCTGGACGCCCTGTTCGGGAGTGCCCGCACCGGGCGGGTGTTGGAGGTTCCCCAGCCGGAGCCACGGACTTGACCATTCCGCGGGGAATGCCCACCCAGGATGAGACGTTAAGAAAGCACGGGGAAACCCCGCCCTAACGCATAAACAGAAGCTTTACCCTACGGCATGACGGACAATCGCAGCCACCTGGAGGACATCGAGCCCCTCGGCAAGTCGGTCGAGGAGATCGAGCGCGACAGCCAGAACCTGGTCAACCCCCCCGCGCTGGACAGCGGCAATGTCGGGGGCGACGTTGTGGCCGTCCCGCCCATCAACTCCACCGGGACCTGGCCCGGCACGACGGGCCTGGGGGCGAGTACGCCGGAAGTCCCGACAGGACCAGTCCCCCTGCCCGGCCGGGATGAGGAACGGCAGCCGTAGCGTGTTCCTCCGAATCCAGGTGTTCGGGAAAGCGTCACTCCCCCCCTGCTCTCCCCGAGGGGACCACTCCCGGGGGGCTCACGTCAGGGTGAGACAGGGGTGGTGACCGAGGCGAACACCGGGCAGGAAGGGGGGCACGGTTCCGGGAACGCCCCCCGGGTCCTGGGAGTAATCGAGGGCTTTTACGGACGGCCCTGGCAGGCCGGGCAACGCCGCCGCCTGTTCGGGCAGATGGCGGCCTGGGGCATGAACACCTACCTGTATGCCCCAAAGGATGACGCCTGGCACCGGGCGGTGTGGCGCGACCCTTATCCCGAGGCGGAGGAAGTGGCGCTGGCCCAGCTCGTTCAGGCGGCAAATGACGCTGGCGTGCAGTTCGTCTACGCGCTGGCCCCCGGCCTGGACCTGGACTGGGAGGACCCCGCCGACCAATCCGCGCTCCTGACCAAGCTGGGCACCGTCGCCCGCCTCGGGGTGAGGCATTTCGCGCTGCTGTTCGACGACATTCCCCGCACCGCCGACCTGGCCGCCCAGGCGCTGATGCAGGCGAGGGCCGCGAACACGGCCCGGGGGCACCTGGAGGGGCTGGGCGCGCGCGGCCTGTTCCTGTTCTGCCCCACCGAATACTGTGCCCGGCGGGCCGTACCCAGCGTCGGCGAGTCGCCTTACCTGGCGGTCCTGGGCGAGCAGCTTCACCCGGACATCCTGGTGTTCTGGACAGGCCCCGAGGTCATTTCGGTGGACATCACAGCCGCGTCGGTGCGCGAGGTGGCGGGGGTGCTGCGCCGCCGCCCGGTGCTGTGGGACAACCTGCACGCCAACGACTACGCGCCGCGCCGCGTTCACCTGGGTCCCTACGCCGGGCGTCCCCTGGACCTGCGGGCGGAACTGTCGGGCATCCTGACCAACCCGAACAACCAGTTCGAGGTGAACTCCCCCGGCCTCTTCAGCCTGGCGGAATACGGCGTGGCGGAGAGCCACTGGACGCCGGAGGCCTCGCTGGAGCGGGCGCTCGCGGGCTGGCTGGAGCAGTTCAATACCGCCGCAGAGGTGCCCGTGACCGCCAGTGACCTCGCCCTGCTCGCGGACTCGCTGTACCTGCCGCAGCGGGTGGGGCCCAGGGCAATGGCGCTGCACGCGGCGGCCCAGGCCCTGCTCGCCGGGGGCAGCGCTGCCCCCCTTTTCGAGGCGCGCGCCACCTACCGACGGTTGCTGATGGCGCTGGAACGGGGAACGAACCGCGAGCTGCTGTTCGACCTCCACCCGTTCCTGGTCGACCTGATCGAGGAACTGAGCCGACTGCTCAGGGAAGCCGGGCACCTCGACCCCACCGAGGTGAACGGCGTGCCCTTCCGGGGCGGCCTGGCGGAGCGGCTCACCCTGATCCGCTGAACTGTAGACACGGCCAACTGGGCTGGGAGAGGCACCCCTGTCGTCCCGCCGGGTATGGCCCCCTTCGGGGCAGGCGTGCGAAAGGTGCTTCCCGTTGAACACGGCCCGGAAGGCGCCACTCCACGCCCGCGGGGATGCTCAGGGGGGAGGGGCCACGGCGCGCCGTCCACCCCACCGGACCCTCGCCCTCTTCCACTTCAACCCACGGACCAGGACCGTGTGACGGCCTGCGGTGGATTCTCGTAGCTCCGGGAGCCTCCCTGATGGGATGCTGGGGGTCTCCCTCCCCTGGACCAACTTAAAGTTCGCAGAAGACGAAAGATCTCCTCCGGGTATGTTCTCGGCGTATCCTGGGGAAATGGAACTTCGTGACCTTGGTTGGAATTGGACGCGGCATTCCCAGACCACCTCGGGTTGAGGTTCGAGGTGACCGCCCCACCCAACCCCATCGTCTTCGGGCATGATCCGACGCCCGGCATCGTCTCTGTCCATGCCGACCTCGGTGGGAGCGCGCTGGTGTGGCGGCGCACGGGGGAGGGAGTGGTGCTGGAGCGGGCGCGCTTCCGCCCCTGGCTGTACGCGCGTGACCTCTTGGATGTGGAACACCTCGGCGCGCGGCTGGTACGGGACGATGACGGGGCGCCCTTCAGCGTGCAGGAACTGCCCGGCTCGCCCGGCAGCCTGCGCTACCTGCTGGGCGCGCGGGACGGGCGGGCGCTGCGGCGGGCAGTGCTGACCGGCGCCTGCCGCCGCCTGGGCCGCCGGGTCACCAGCCTGCACGACCTGCGCGGGTACTACGGGGTCGGCCCCACCGAGCAGTACCTCATAGCGTCGGGCCGGACCTATTTCGGGGGCATGACCTTCGACGACCCGCACCGCCTCCAGTTCGACTTGGAGACGACCAGCCTGAGCCCCGAGACCGGGCGCATCTTCATGGTCGCCGTGCGCGACAACCGGGGTTTCGAGGCGGTGCTGGAAGTCCGGCGGGCGGCGGGGGAACCGGACCTGATCCTGGAACTGCTGGAGACCATCCAGGAGCGCGACCCGGACGTGATCGAGAACCACAACCTCCACGCCTTCGACCTGCCCTTTCTGATTGGGCGGGCGGGGGTGCACGGGTTGGAGGTGAACCTCGGGCGCCCGGGGGGACCGAGCGGGGTGTGGCGGGTCCAGGACGGGCGCACCTCCCCCCACTGGGCCTGCGCGGGGCGCGAACTGCTGGACACTATCGACGCCGTGCGCCGCCTGGACCTGCCCAGCACGGGGCTCAAGGTCGTCTCGCAACTCTTCGGCATCGCCCCGGAGGGCCGGGTGTACCTGGAGGGGGACCAGATCGCGCAGACGTACCGCACCGACCCCGCCACTGTGCGGCGCTACGCCCTCCAGGACGTGCAGGAGGTGGACGCGCTTGCCCGGCGGGTGCTCGCCCCCTCGTTCGCGCTGGCGAAGATGGCCCCGAGGCCCTACCACCGCCTGCCCTACGCGGGAACCGCCACCGGGATGCTCGAACCCATGATGGTCCGCGCCTACCTGCACGCCGGGCACGCGCTCCCGGCTGACCCGCCCTTCGCGGACGCGCCCCACCAGGGCGGCGCCGTCCACCTCTACGCCGAGGGCGTCCTGCCCCGGGTGGTCAAGGCCGACATCGCCAGCATGTATCCCAGCCTGATCCGCGCCGAGGGGATAGGCCCCGCGTGTGATCCCCTCGGGGTCTTCCTGCACCTGATGAACCACCTCACCGCCCTGCGGCTGCACCACAAGGCCGCCGCGCGGAGGGGCGACCCCGGCGAACACGACGCCATGCAGAGCGCGATGAAGCTCGTCGTGAATTCGGGCTACGGCTACCTGGGGGCCGGAAGGCTCGCCCTCTTCGCCGACCGGGAGGCCGCCGACCGCATCACCCGGCGGGGCCGCGAGGTGCTGGGCCAGGTGGTCCGTGCCCTGCAGGAGCGGGGCGTGACGCTGATCGAGGCGGACACCGACGGCGTGTTCTTCTCCACCCCCGAGGGCTGGACGGAGGCGGACGAGCGGGGGCTCATCGCCGAGGTGGACGCCCTGTTGCCGGACGGGGTGTCGCTGGAGTTCGACGGGCGAGCGAGGGCCATGCTCAGCCACGAGGTCAAGAACTATGCCCTCCTGCGGTACGACGGGCGGCTGGAACTGCGCGGCGCCGCCTTCGAGTCCAGCCGGACGGAGGCGTACGGCCGGGCCTTCCTGCACCGTGCGCTACGGTGTCTGCTGTCCGGCGACGTGCCGGGGGTGCGGGTGGCGTACCTCGACACCCTGCGCGCCCTGGCTGACCACGCCTTTACGAACGCGGACGTGGCGAGCCGGGTGCGCCTGACCAAGACCCCGGAGGCCTATGCAGCCACCCGCTCCGCCCGGCGGGAGGCCGCCTACGAGGCGCTACATGGGCTAGGCCGGACCTGGCGGGCCGGGGAACGGGTGACCCTGTACCACCGGGCGGGCGTCGGTCTGGTGCCGCTCGACACCAACCCGGGGGGCCGGGATTACGACGTGGGCCACTACGCGGCGTGTCTGGTGAGCGCCTACGCCACCCGGCTCCGCAAGGGGCTGCGGCCCGAGGACTACCGCCAACTCTTCGAGGCCGGGGGCCAGCCGGGCCTCTTCGACCAGCCCTTCGAGACCATGCTGCCAATCTGGACACCCGCCGGGTTCAGCGAACGGGAGGTTCGTCCTCCCGCACCAGGATGAGGTCGAGGACGCGGGGGCCGTGAACGCCCTCCACCCGGCTGAGTTCGATGTCCGAGGTCGCGCTCGGCCCGCTGATCCAGGTCAGGGGACGGCCCGCCCGGACGCTGCCCTCCAGCCGCGCGACCGCCTCCGGCACGCTGTCCACCACCTGCGCCTCCCGCACGATGCACACGTGATGATCGGGCACGAGGGTCAGCGCCCGCCGCCCCTGCCCCGGCCCGTGGTCGAGGACGACCGTGCCAGTCTCCGCGATAGCGACTGCCATGCCCGTCACCACCGCGTCGAACGCCGTCAGGTCCGTGACGCCGGGCTCGTCGGGGGTGAAGGATAGGTCGGCGGGCAGCCATTCCGAGGGCAGGTCGGGCGGAATGACCACATGCCCGCTTCCACGAGCCGCCAGAACATTTTGGACGGCCTCCCGCAGCTCCCCCGCGCCCACCCGCACGACATTCGCCCGGTACTCGGCGGCGTGTTCGGCAAACTGCTCGACGACTTCCCCGTGGGGGCGGGAGGAGGGGCGAACGGGGGCGCGGACGAGGGGCTCGGCTTCCCTTGCCCCCACGCGGTTGATGCGCGTCAGGATCTCCAGCCTGGCCTCGGCGCTCACAGGGGCACCCCGTCCTCACGCTGGGGGGCGATGGGCTCGCCCTCGCTCGTCTGCGCGTCGCCGTCGGTTCCCCGCATCTCCGGGGCGGGGCGTTTCCTCCACCATTCGCGGAAGGACTGCGCGGCGATGGGCGGCAGGTCGCGGGACTCGGTCCAGCCCCCCAGCATCCCCGGCAGGGCGTGGATGGCCCCGTTCCTCACCAGCGGTCCCTGCCCCATGCGTGCCAGTTTGATCGCCCCCTCGAAGCGGTGCGGCTCGCTCATCACCCAGGCGGCGGTCTTGAACGCTATCGCCTCGGCACTCAGGGGTTTTTCTTCCGTGATCTTGCCGCGCAGGTACAGCAGCACCTCGGGAATATTGATCTTCACCGGGCAGGCGTCGTAACACGCGCCGCACAGACTGCTCGCCCAGGGCAGGGTGTTCGCATTCTTGTCCTCCAGGTGCAGCAGTTGCGGGGTGAGGATCGCGCCGATGGGGCCGGGGTACACGCTCCCGTAGGCGTGCCCGCCCGCCCGCTCGTACACCGGGCACACGTTCAGGCACGCCGAGCAGCGGATGCAGCGCAGCGTCTGCCGTCCGACCTCGTCCGCCAGCACGTCCGTCCGCCCGTTGTCGAGCAGGACGAGGTGGAATTCCCGCGGCCCGTCGCCCGGCGTGACGCCCGACCAGAAGGAGGTGTAGGGGTTCATGCGCTCGGCGGTGGAGGAGCGCGGCAGGAGGCGCAGGAACACGGCCATGTCCTGCCACGTCGGCAACACCTTCTCCAGGCCCATGACGCTGATGAGCACCTCGGGCATCGTCAGGCACATCCGGCCGTTGCCCTCGGACTCCACGATGCAGACGGTGCCGCTCTCAGCGACCGCGAAGTTGGCGCCCGAGACGGCCACCTTCGTCGTCAGGAACTTTTCGCGCAGGTAGAGACGGGCGGCCTCGGCAAGCTGTTTCGGCTCGTCCGTCAGCCCCTCCGCGCCGAGCTTGCGGCGGAACAGCTCGCGGATTTCGGCCCGGTTGCGGTGGATCGCCGGGACGAGGATGTGGCTGGGGCGGTCCTCGGCGAGTTGCACGATGAGTTCCGCGAGGTCGGTCTCGATGGCGTGGATGCCGCGCTCCGCGAGCCCCGCGTTGAGTTCGATCTCGTCCGTGGTGATGGACTTGACCTTGATGACCTCCCGAGCCCCGTGCGAGGCGGCGATGTCCGCGATGATCCCCCGCGCCTCCGCCGCGTCCCGCGCCCAGTGGACCTGCCCGCCACGGCGCTTGACACTCGCCTCCAGGTCCAGCAGATAGTCGCCCAGATTCGCCAGCACATGGTCCTTGAGGGCCGCGCCCTCGTCCCGCAATTCCTCCCAGTTCGGCAATTCGGAGACGGCCCGGAGCCGCTTTTCCCGGATGGTGGTCGTCGCGTGCCCCAGGTTGCGGCGCATCTGCGCGTTTGCCAGGGTGACCCGGGCGGCCTCCTGAAAGGACTGACGGGGAACGATGCCCCCGGCGCTCACGCGAACACCTCCGCCTCGGTGCTCGCCAGAATCTCGGCGAGGTGGACGGTGCGGGTGCCCGCCTGTAGTCGGCTCAGCCCCCCGCCGATGTGCATCAGGCAGGAGTTGTCGCCCGCCGTGCAGGCCTCCGCCCGCGTGCTCAGGACGCTCTGCACCTTGTCGGCCAGCATGGCGGTGCTCGTCTCCGGGTTCTTCACGCTGAAGGTGCCCCCGAAGCCGCAGCACTGCTCGACGGCGGGGAGTTCGGCGAGTTTCAGGCCGCGGACGTTCCGCAGCAGTCTGAGCGGCGCGTCCCCCACCCGCAGAATCCGCATCGCGTGGCAGGTCTGGTGGTAGGTGACCCGGTGCGGGTAGTACGCCCCCACATCCTCCACCCCGAGATGCCGCACCAGGAATTCGCTGAGTTCGAAGACGCGGGGGGCGAGGGCGTTCACCTCCGCGAGCAGTTCCTCGTCCCCGGCCCATTCCGCCGCTCTCGGGTAGAGGTCGCGGACCATCCCGACGCACGAACCGCTGGGGGCGACGACCACTTCCGCATCCCGGAAGGTTTCGACGAAATGCCGCACCAGCCGCAGGGCGTCCTCCTGATACCCCGAGTTGAAGTGCATCTGGCCGCAGCAGGTCTGCGCCTCATTGAAGCGGACCTCATGGCCGAGACGTTCCAGCAATTTCACCGTCGCCTCCCCTGTGCGGGGAAACATCGCGTCGTTCAGGCAGGTGATGAACAGGTCGATGGTCAAGAACACGCTCCGTTCGGGGGAAATGGGCTCCTCACGAGGATACGGTCTGCCCCACGCGGATGCGGCGGAAGGCCTCGCGCCGCAGGGCATGCCCCCCGGGTTGTGGGACGAAATGGGTCAGGACCTCGGACGCGCGGACCACCTCGCGCAGCCCACCCCCGGGAATGCTGCCGCTCGCTTCCGCCTGCACGAGCAGATTGCCCAGCAGGGTGGCCTCGACCGGCCCCGCGATGACCGTTCGCCCCGAGATGTCCGCGAGGAGCCCATTCAGGAAGCCGATCTGCGCGCCCCCCCCGACCACATGCAGCGTGAGGACGCGCCCGCCCGTGACCTCCTCCAGCTCGTCCAGCACCTCGGCGCAGCGGTGCGCGAGGCTTTCGAGCACGCAGCGGGTGATCTCGGCGGGCGTCTGGGGGATGGCCTGGCCGGTCTCCGCGCAATAGGCCTGAATACGCTGGGGCATGTCGAGCCCGGGGGGCAGGAAGCGCGGGTCGTCGGGATCGATCAGCGGTCCACCTTCCAGAACCCGTTCCGCGTCCCCATACAGGGTGGCGAAATCGGGGTTGCCCCACGCGCGGCGGCACTCCTGCATGGTCCACAGCCCCATGACGTTCTTCAGCAGACGGGTGGTGCCGTTCACTCCGGCCTCGTTCGTCAGGTTGTACCGCAGGGCGGTGGGGGAGAGGACGGGCCGGGGCGTCTCGACCCCTACCAGGGACCAGGTGCCGCTCGACAGGTAGGCCCAACCCTCTCCACTGGCGGGAACGGCGGCGACGGCGGAGGCGGTGTCGTGCGTCGCCGGGGCGATCACCCGCGTTCCCGCCAGACCTGTCTCGTGGGCGACTTCCGGCGTGACCTCGCCCAGCACGGTGCCGGGCGGCACAACTGTGGGAAGCAGCCCGGCGGGGATGCCCAGCGCCTCCAGTAGGGGAGCGGCCCACTCGCCCCGCCGGGGATCGTAGAGCTGGGTCGTGCTCGCGTTCGTCACCTCACCGGCCTGCCTTCCCGACAGCCAGAAGTGCAGCAGGTCCGGCACCATCAGCAGGCGGCGGGCGCGGCGCAGGATGCCGGGCGCCTGCCGTTCGTGAGCGACAAGCTGGTATGCCGTGTTGAAGGGCAGGAATTGAATGCCTGTCGCCCCGTAGATCACCTCGCGGCCCACCCGGGCCGTCACGGCCTCCATCACGCCGTCCGTCCGCCGGTCCCGGTAGTGATGGACGCCGTCGAGCAACAGGTCGTGCTCGTCCAGCAGGGCATAGTCCACCGCCCACGAATCCACGCCGACGCTATGAATGGGGCCGTGCCCGGCAGCGAGGCGCAGGCCGTGCAGGATTTCGCGCCACAGCCCCAACACGTCCCAGTACAGGCCGCCGCGCACGAGTACCCCGCCGTTCGGGAAGCGGTGCAGCACCTCCACGGCCAGCCGCCCGTCCTGAATGGTCCCCAGCGCTACCCGACCGCCGGAGGCCCCCAGGTCGATGGCGACGTGTCGCAGGGCTTCAGCGGACATAGGCGACCGGCACCCCGCCGTCCACGGTCAGGATGCCGCCCGTCGTCTTGCTCGCGGCGGGCGTGGCGAAGAAGAAGGTCGCCTCGGCGATGTCCTCGGGCAGGATGTTCAGCTTGAGGGTGTTGCGCTGGCGGTAGAACTCCTCCAGTTGATCCGGTTCAATGCCGTACGTCGCCGCGCGCTCGGCCCGCCATTTGCCGTCCCAGATGCTCGACCCCGCCAATACCCCGTCGGGCAGAACGGAATTGACCCGGATGCCGTGTGCCCCGCCCTCTTCGGCCAGGCAGCGGGCAAGGTGAACTTCGGCGGCCTTCGCGGCGCTGTACGCGGCGGCGTTCTTCCCGGCGGCGAGGGAGTTCTTGGAGCCGATGAAGACGAGGTTGCCGCCCGTGTTCTGCGCTTTCAGGACCTTGAACGCTTCTCTTGCCACGAGAAAGTACCCGGTCGACAGGATGTTCTGGTTCTTGTTCCACATCTCCAGGCTCGTGTCCTCGATGGGGGCGCTGGAGGCGATCCCGGCGTTGTTCACGACGATATCCACGCCGCCGTAGTTCAGGATGGCCTGGGTGTAGGCGTTCTGCACCTGCGCCTCATCCGTGACGTTCATGCCGACACTGATGGCGCGTTTATACCCGCGCTCACCGATGATCTCCTGAGCAACCTGCCCCCCGCCCTGGGCGTTCAGGTCGGCGATGACGATGTGGGCGCCGTCCTGCGCGAGCCGTTTGGCGATGGCCCGGCCGATCCCGCTGGCGGCCCCGGTTACCAAAGCGACATGCCCCTCCAGAACCTTCGGAGCGGGTTTCTGCGCGAGCTTGTACAGTTCCAGCGGCCAGTATTCGACGGCGTAGGACTCGGCGGCGGTCAGCGAGACGAAGCCGCCCAGCGCGCTCGCGCTCTTCATGACCTGGATGGCGCGCAGGTAGAGCTGGCGGGACACGTCCGCGCCCTGAGCGTCGGGGCCGCTGTTCACCATGCCCAGCCCGGGAATGAGGACAACCCGTGGGCTAGGGGTGAACATCACGTCCCCCTCGCCCCGGTTCGCCTCGAAATACGCCGCGTACTCGGCCTTGAAGCGTTCGACGCCTTCTTTAGCCGCCGTGATGAGCGCCTCCTTGCCCTGCTCCGGCGTCCAGTTCAGGAAGAGCGGCACCCGCTTGGTATGCACGAGGTGATCCGGGCACGCGGCGCCGACCTGCGAGAGCTGCGCCGCCGCGTTCGAGCCCACGAACTCCATCACTTCCGGGCTGCGGTCCACGTTCAGGATGACGGGCCTCGCGCCCTTCATCGCCCCGCGCAGGACGGGCAGGATTTCGGCCAGCAGGGTATTCGCCTCGTCCTCCGGCACGCTCTGCACCCGCGTCCCCCCGAACGGCTGCTCTTCCTGATGGGCGTCCAGGTACGCCTGCGCTTCCCCGATGATCCGCAGGGTGTTCTCGTAGCTGTCCTTCGATGTATCCCCCCACGTCACCAGGCCGTGCTTGCCCATCACGACCGCTTCCAGCCCCGGGTTCTGCCGCACCGCCGCGCCGATCTGCTGGCTGAGGGTGAAGCCGGGGCGGATGTAGTTCACCCACGCCGCGCGGTCCCCGTAAATCTCGCGCATGATCTCCTGCCCATTCGGGGTGCAGGCGATGGCGATGATCGCGTCAGGGTGGGTGTGGTCCACGTGCTTGGCCGGAACAAAGGCGTGCAGCAACGTCTCGATGCTCTGGCGGGGACGGCCCGGTTCGAAGATGGTGCGCTCCAGGTACGCCGTCATCTCCTCGTCCGTCATGCCCACGCGGTCGAAGAGGGGCAGCACCTCATCGAGCTTGAGCCCGGCGAAGCCCTTCTCGGTGATGGAGGCGATGTCCGAGCCCGAGCCCTTCACCCACAGCACGGTCACGTCGCGCCCGAGGTGATCTTTCTCGACGCTTTTCGTGCTCGTGTTGCCGCCGTAGATATTGACGAGGGTGCGGTCAGAACCGAGCAGGCGCGAGCGATAGGTCAGGGCGGCGAGGCCGTCACTCTGCGGAGCCTCGGCGTCGTTCCAGCGGTTCTGAACCGTGGTCTTGGGCTGCGTGGTCGTCATGGGTCCTCCGGGAAGGGGGCGAGGGGGCGGGCCGGAGACGGGCTCAGCTCTTGACGGGGAAGCCTCCGCCTGCGGCAGCCGTTCCCCGCTCGCCCGCGACATTGGCCTGGTAGCCGCTGGTGCGGTGGGCGACGATGGGGTCCTCCGGCAGGCCCTCCGAGCGGCGCCACTCGGCGAGGAGAGGGCGAACATCCGTGCGGAAGGCGTCGGTCAGGGTGCGGTAGGCCTCCAGCACGTCCCCAGCCTGTTGGGCGGCGGCGAGTCGTTCCCAGTCGATCAACAGGGCCTTTGCATACGCTTCCTGGCAGTTCAGGACGCTCTGCACCATCGCCTCCACCTTGGGCTCGATGTTGTGGCTCTGATCGATCATGTACGCGACGTTCCGCGCGGTGGTCCGGGTGAGGTTGTCGCTGCTTTGCTCCGCCGCCACGAGTTCCGCGTAGATGCAGAAGAGTTCGAAGGGGTTGGTCGTGCCCACGATCAGGTCGTCGTCCGCGTAGCGCCGCGCGTTGAAGTGAAAGCCGCCCAGCCGCCCCTCGTCGAGCAGGAACGCGACGATCTGCTCGATGTTCACGCTCTGCGCGTGGTGCCCCAGGTCCACGAGGACTTGCGCCTTGTCCCCGATGGCCAAGCAGTGCGCGTACGCCGCACCCCAGTCGAACAGGTCCGTCGCGTAGAAGGCAGGCTCGAATAGCTTGTACTCGACGAGCATCCGGGTTCCGTCGGGCAGGGCGTCGTGAACCCGTTGTAAGGCTTCCCGGACGCGCCGCTTCCTCGCCCGCAGGTCGTCTTGCCCGGCGTAGTTGGTGCCGTCCGCAAACCACAGCGAGAGGTCACGGGAGCCCGTCTGCCGCATGATCTCCACGCAGTCGAGGAGATGCGCGATGGCCCGCTCACGCACGTTCGGAACAGGGTTCCCAATGCTCCCAAGCTTGTACGGATCGTCCTGAAAGACGTTGGGGTTGATCGCGCCGATGCTCACCCCGCGCGACTCGGCGAAGCGGCGCAGTTCGGCGTAATCCTCCACCTCGTCCCAGGGGATATGCAGGGCGACGCTCGGCGCGATGCCGGTCAGGCGGTGGACCTCGGCGGCGTCCTCGATTTTCTCGTGCACATCGCGGGCCGCACCGGGGGCGGCGAAGGTCTTGAACCGCGTGCCGGAGTTGCCGTACCCCCACGAGGGCGTCTCGATGCGCTGCTGACCGAGGGCTTGGAAGAGGTCGTGGGTGTTCACACATGCTCCTTGGCAACGGTCAGGTGGACATCGGCGGCGTCGAGGGCCGCGCGGACTTCCTCGGCTGGGGGGGCGTCGGTGATGAGCACGTCCACCTGATCGAGGGTGGCGATGGTGGCGAGCGCGCGGCGGCCAAACTTGCTGGCGTCGAGCAGGGCCACGCGCGTACCCCCCGCCCGGATCAGGCTCTGCTTGGCGCCGACCTCGGGTAGGTGCGGGTCGGTAAAGCCCGTCTCGGGCGAGAAGGCCTTGGCCGAGAAGAACACCTTGTCGGGGTGCAGCCGCGACATCATCTCCATGAAAAAGGCGCCGACAAAGGAGCGGGCGGGCGCGTGGAAGTTCCCGCCGACCATGGCGAAGGGGACGCCGCTCGCCGCCAGCGCGTTCGCCGCGTCGAGGCTGGTGACGATGGCGGTGACCTGCCGGGCGTGCAGGATGCGCGCGAGGGCCAGGACCGTGGTGCTGGCGTCGAGCGCGACCACGTCCCCGTCCTGAATCAGGCTCAGGGCGGCGCGGGCGATGAGTTCCTTCGCCTCGGTGTTCTTCGCGGCGCGCAGGTGGTGGCTGAGTTCCTCGCTCGTCTTCTCCAGAATCCGGGCGCCGCCGTGAACGCGCTCCAGAAACCCCTGCTCGGCAAGGGCGTCGAGGTCGCGGCGCACCGTCATCTCATGGACGCCAAGCGCCGCCGCGAGGTCCTTGATCCTGACGACGCGCTCGGCGAGGGCGCGGCGCAGGATCAGCTCCTGGCGTTCCGCGCCCACCCTGGGGGCTTCCGTGACCATGCTGCCAATTTAACACTATTCGAACGAAAATTGACAAGCGCTTGCAATTTTTAGCGGGAGAGTGTTAGATAAACCTCAGAACCACAGCCGCAGCCCGCCGCGTACCGCCCCCGGTACGGCTCCCCACGTCCTGGAGACCCCTGTGCAGCCCACCCCCCAGCCCACGGCCCCGCTCCAACGTGTCTGCTTCCTGCTCCAGGTGAAGCCGGGGCGCCTCCCCGAGTACCGGGAACGCCACCAGGCGGTGTGGCCCGACATGCTCCAGGCCCTGCGCGAGACGGGCTGGCACAACTACTCGCTGTTCCTGCGGGACGATGGGCTGCTCGTCGGCTACTTCGAGACGCCGGACCTTCAGGCCGCATTGAGCGGAATGCAGGCCCGGGACGTGAACGCCCGCTGGCAGGCCGAGATGGCGCCCTTTTTCGAGGCCCTGGACGGAAAGAACCCCGATGAGGGCTTCCTGCGGCTGGAGGAGGTGTTTCACCTTGACTGACCCCCAGCCCATCCTCTCCCTGAGGAAGGCCAGCAAGAGCTTCGGTCCGGTGCGCGCCCTCACCGACGTGAGCCTCGACCTGTACCCCGGCGAGGCGCACGCCCTGCTGGGCGAGAACGGGGCGGGCAAGAGCACGCTGGTCAAGATTCTGGCGGGCGTTCACCGGGCCGACGGGGGCGAACTCCTCGTGGACGGTCAGCCCCGCACCTTCCACAACCCTGCCGCGGCGCGGGACGCGGGGGTCGCGGTCATCTACCAGGAACCCACGCTGTTCCCTGACCTCAGCGTGGCGGAGAACGTGCTGATGGGCCGTCAGCCCCTCGGGCCGGGCGGGCGAATCGACGTGAGGCGGATGCGGGAGGGGGTGGCGGGCATCCTGCGCGACCTGGGCGTGGCGCTTGACCCGGCGCGCGTCGTGCGCGGCCTGAGCATCGCCGACCAGCAACTCGTGGAGATCGCCAAGGCGCTGTCCCTGAACGCCCGCGTCCTGGTTATGGACGAGCCGACCGCCGCCCTCACGCTCCAGGAGACCGAGCGGCTCTTCCGGGTGGTGGGGCAACTGCGGGCGCGCGGCGCCACCATCCTCTTCATCACGCACCGATTGGAGGAGGTCTTCGCCCAGTGCCAGCGCGTGACCATCCTGCGCGACGGGGCGTGGGTGTCGTCCGGCCCCATCCGCGAGTACGACCCGGACCGGGTGGTCCGCCAGATGGTCGGGCGCCACCTCACCGACCTGTACCCGCGCGGCGAGGCGCACCCCGGCGAGACGGTGCTCGACGTGCGGCACCTCACCCAGCCCGGGCTATTCCATGACGTGAGCTTCAGCGTGCGGGCCGGGGAAATCGTGGCGCTGGCGGGTCTGGTGGGCGCAGGTCGCTCGGAGGTCGCGCGGGCCATCTTCGGGATTGACCCCCGGACGAGCGGCGAGGTGCGGGTCGGCGGGCAGGTCATCCCACCCCTCGATCCCCGCGCCGCAATGGCCGCCGGGCTTGGTCTAGTGCCCGAGGACCGCCGCCAGCAGGGCCTGGTGATGGACCTCAGCATCGAGCGCAACGCGAACCTCGCCATCCTGGGCCGATTGCGGCGCGGCCTCCTGATGGACCGCTCCGCCGAGGCACGCAACGCGAGTGACTGGACCTCGAAACTCCGGCTCAAGGCGCACCGCCTCACCGACGCCGTCAGCACCCTCTCGGGCGGCAACCAGCAGAAGGTCGTCCTCGCCAAGTGGCTCGCCACGAACCCGCGCGCCCTGATCGTGGACGAGCCCACGCGCGGGATCGACGTGGGGGCCAAGGCGGAAGTCCACCGAACGCTCGCCGAACTCGCCGCGAGCGGCCTCGCCGTCCTGATGATCTCCAGCGACCTGCCCGAGGTGCTGGGCATGGCCGACCGCATCCTGGTCATGCGCGAGGGCGAACTCGTCGGCGAGGTCGGGCACGCGGGCGCGGACGAGGAGGGCGTGATGCGCCTCGCCACCGGACAGCGGCAGGCCGTCCCGGTTGGAGGAGCGGCGTGACCACCCGGCCCCATCCCGCGACCTCCGCCTCGCCCGGCCTCATGACCCGCCTGCTGCGGGCGCGCGAACTCACGCTCGTGGCGCTGCTCGTGCTGCTGCTGGCGGTCACCGGGGCGATCAACCCCCGCTTCCTGGGCGCCCAGAGCCTGCGGGACCTGCTGCTCAACGTGGCGATCATCGCCCTCGTGGTGGTGGGGCAGACGATTGTGCTGCTGATGCGCCATGTGGACCTGAGCGTCTCCAGCGTGGTCGGCCTGACCGCCTTCCTGACGGGCTCGCTGTTCGTCGCGTACCCGGGCGTACCCGTGCCGCTGGCGATGCTCTTCGGCCTGCTCCTCGGCGCGGTCCTGGGGAGCGTCAACGGGTGGCTCGTCGCCTACGGCAAGGTTCCGGCGCTCGTCGCCACGTTGGGGACGCTGTACGTGTTCCGCGGGGTCGACTACGCCATCGTCCACGGCAGGCAGATCAACGCGGCGAACCTACCTGCCCCCTTCCTGAATTTCGCCACCGGCAGCGTTCTCGGCGTGCCCAACCTCGTGCTGCTGGTGCTCGCCTTGATGATCGGCTTCGGGATTTACCTGAACAGTTACCGGGGCGGGCGTGAGTATTACGCCATCGGCTCCAATACCGAAGCGGCCACGCTTGCGGGCGTGAACGTGAACCGCCGGACGATGACGGGCTTCATCCTCAGCGGGGCCATCGCGGGCTTCGCGGGCGTGCTGTACCTCGCGCGCTACGGGACGGTGGACGCGACGGCGGGGACGGGGCTGGAACTCCAGGTCATCGCGGCGGCGGTCGTGGGCGGCGTCAGCATCAACGGCGGCGTGGGCACACTCCTCGGGGCGGGCACCGGGGCGCTCCTGCTGGGCGTGATCGGCTCGGCGCTCGTGACGCTGCGTGCCCCCGCCTTCTACCAGCAGGCCATTCAGGGCGCGCTGCTCCTCCTCGCCATCTCCGTCGACGCGCTGCTCGCCCGGCGCACGGCCCGCCGCCTCCAGGAAGGGAGCCGCCGATGAAGCAACTCCGTGCCTCGCTGGGGTGGGAGGCGACCATCCTCGGGCTCGTCGTGCTGGCCCTGCTGGGCGGCGCCCTGCTCTCGCCCGACTTCCTGACCGCCTCCAACCTGTCCTTCCTCGTCGCCAACCTGGCCGAGGTCGCGCTGATGGCCCTCACGATGACGCTGCTCGTGATCGTCGCCGAGATCGACCTGTCAGTGGCGAGCATCCTGGGCATGTGCTCCTCGCTGCTGGGGCTGCTGTGGGCGTCGCACGTGCCCATGCCGCTCGCGCTGCTCCTGGTGCTGGGGGCCGGAGCGCTCGCGGGGGGGCTCAACGGCCTGCTCGTGACCCGGCTGGGCCTGCCCTCGCTGGCGGTGACCATCGGCACGCTGGCGCTGTACCGCGGCCTTGCGTACGCCATGCTCGGGGACCGCGCCATCGCGGACTTCCCGCAGACGTACACCAACCTGGGCTTCGGGAATATTCCAGGCACGCAGATTCCGCTCCCCATCGCCCTCTTCGTGGTCCTCGCCCTCATCACCGCCGTCGTGCTCCACGCCACCGCCTTCGGGCGCTCCCTGTACGCCATCGGCGCGAACGAGGTCGCCGCGCGCTTTGCCGGATTGCGGGTCGAGCGCGTCAAGCTCATCCTCTTCGTCCTCTCCGGCCTGATGAGCGCGCTGGCGGGCATCGTCTTTACCTTCCGCTTCTCCAGCGCCCGCGCGGACAACGGGGCCGGGCTGGAACTCAGCGTGATCGCGGCGGTGCTGCTGGGCGGCGTAAGCATCTTCGGCGGACGCGGCAGCGTGGTGGGCGCGGTGGCGGCGGTGTTCCTGATCGGCGTCATCAACGGCGCGCTGACCATCGTGGACGTGTCCAACGAAATTCTGACCATCGTGACGGGCCTGCTGCTGATCGGGTCCGTCCTCGTGCCCAACCTGCTCGCCCGGGTGCGTGCCGCCCGCGAACGCCGTGCCCTGCTCCGGCGCGAACCCGGATGACCTGACGCCCACCGCCCTCCCCCTGCCGCCCCCACTCCCCCGGAGGTTCCTATGAAGCACCGCGCACTCATCCTGTCCGCCCTCTCCGTCACGCTGGGCCTGGGGGCCGTCGCCCTCGCCCAGACGACCACCCTGAAAAAGGGCCTCAAGATCACGCTGCTGCCCAAGAACATCAACAACCCCTACAACGTGATCGAGACGAACGGCGGCCTCGCGGCGGCCAAGGAGATCGGGGCGAACGCCAAGGTGGTCGGCCCCTCCGACGCGGGCGCCACCACGCAGGTCAGCTACATCAACACCGCCATCGCGCAGCGGCAGGACGCCCTGATCCTCGCGGCGAACGACCCCAACGCGCTGCTGCCCTACCTGAAGCGGGCGATGCAATCGGGCGTCAAGGTCGTCACGATGGACTCCGACACCGCCCCCGAGGGCCGCACGCTCTTCGTGAACCAGGCGAACTCCGAGGGCATCGGGCGGGCGCAGGTGCAGCTCCTGGGCAAGCTGATCGGCTACAAGGGCGACATCGCCATCCTCTCGGCCACGCCGAACGCCACGAACCAGAACACCTGGATCAAGTGGATGCAGGAGGAGCTGAAAAAGCCCGCCTACAAGAACATGCGGCTGGTCAAGATCGCTTACGGCAACGACGACGACCAGAAGTCCTTCACCGAGATGCAGGGCCTGATCCAGGCGTACCCCAACCTGCGGGGCGTCATTTCGCCCACCACGGTCGGCATCTCCGCCGGGGCGCGCTACCTCTCCACCAGCCCGAGCAAGGGCAAGGTCGTCCTGACCGGCCTGGGCACCCCCAACCAGATGCGCCAGTTCGTCAAGGACGGCACCGTCACCGCCTTCCAGCTCTGGAATCCGGCCGACCTGGGCTACCTCGCCACCTACGCCGCCGCCGCGCTCGCCTCGGGGCAGATCACCGGCAAGCAGGGCGAGACCTTCACCGCGGGCAAGCTCGGCAAGTACACCGTCGGCAAGCAGGGCGAGATCGTGCTCGGCCCGCCCTACACCTTCGACAAGAGCAACATCGACAAGTTCAACTTCTGAATCCTGGATACGTTTACCTTCCTGCTGGCCGCCGCCGTCCACCCCGGGCGCTGGCGGCCCTTCGCACAGAGGAGTCCCATGACGACCGCGACCCCGATCCAGACCACCTCTGCCCGCACGCCGCCCGTTTCCCCCCTCAGAGTCGGCCTCTTCGGCATCGGGCTGGACACGTACTGGCCCCAGTTCCCCGGCCTGGAGGAGCGGCTGCGCGGGTACGTGGCGCGGGTGGAGGAGCGGCTCCGGCGCCCCGGCGTGGAGGTCGTGAACCTCGGCCTGATCGACACGCCTGAAAAGGCCCTCGCGGCGGGCCACGCCTTTCGCCGGGCGGACGTGGACCTGATCTTCCTGTATGTCACGACGTACGCGCTGTCCTCGACCGTGCTGCCCGTGGTGCGGCGGGCAGGGGTCCCGGTGATCGTCCTGAACCTCCAGCCGGAGGCGGCCATCGATTACGCGAGCTTCAACGCGCTGGGGGACCGCACCCGCATGACCGGCGAGTGGCTGGCCTTCTGCTCGGCCTGCCCGGTGCCCGAGATCGCCAACGTCTTTTCGCGGGCGGGCATTCCCTTCCATCAGGTGACCGGCGTGCTCGAGGGCGACCCCCAGGTGTGGGAGGAGGTGAACGCCTGGCTGGACGCGGCCCGCGTGGCGCACGTGATGGCGCACAACCGCCTGGGCCTGATGGGCCACTACTACAACGGGATGCTCGACATCTACAGCGACACGACCCTGCAAGCCGCGACCTTCGGCACCCACCTCCAGATCGTCGAAATAGACGAGTTGGCAGAGCTCCGGCGGGGCGTGACCGACGGCGAAGTGCAGGTCAAACTCCGTGAATTCGAGACCGAGTTCGACCTCCAGCCCGACTGCGACCCGGCGGAACTGGAACGCGCCGCCCGCACGTCCGTCGCCCTCGACCGCCTGGTGGAGCGGCACGGCCTGGGCTCGCTCGCCTACTTCTACGGATCTGTTCCCGGCCACGAGCACGAGGACGTGATCAGCTCGGTGATCCTGGGCTGCTCGCTGCTCACCGCGCGGGGCGTTCCGGTCGCGGGCGAGTACGAGGTCAAGAACGCCCAGGCCATGAAGATCATGGACACCCTCGGGGTGGGCGGGTCTTTCACCGAGTATTACGCGTTGGACTTCCGCGACGACGTGGTGCTGATGGGGCACGACGGCCCGGGTCATCCCCGCATCGCCCAGGGAAAAACCAAGGTGCGCCCGCTGGAGGTGTACCACGGCAAGGTCGGGCGGGGCCTCAGCGTGGAGATGTCCGTGCGGCACGGCCCCGTCACCCTGCTCTCGGTGGTGGAGGAACGGGGCGGCACCTTGAAGCTGCTCGTCGCCGAGGGGGAGTCGGTGCCCGGCCCGATTCTGGAGATCGGGAACACCAACAGCCGCTACCGCTTTCCACCCGGGGTGCGGCGCTTTGTGGACGCGTGGAACGCGCAGGGTCCCGCCCACCACTGCGCCGTCGGGGTCGGCCACGTCGCCGACCGCATCCACAAGCTCGGCGCGCTTCTGGGCCTGCAAACCGTTCAGGTCTGCTGACGGGGGAAGACGGCCTACATCCTCCTGGGGTTGGCCGTCTTGTCGGTGGTTCGTCCGGCCTTCCCGCGCCGCCGACTCTCCGTGTTGGCGGCGTTTGCTCTGTCGGTGCCTCCCCCAGAGCGGACGGCATGACTAGCCCCTGATTGGTGTGGGAGGCCGTGTGGGTGGGCCTCCCGCGTTCATGGCGCGGGCAGGGCAGGGGTCACCGGGGCCGCACCCGATCAGCCCCGAATCACGCCGCCCCGATTACGGTCTGGGCCAGACGGGCGGGAACACCTGCCCGAATCCCAGGCCAGGAGGCCCCCGCATGACCGAACTGTCCCCCGTCCGCCCCACCGTCAACCCCGCCGCCCTGCTCGAACTGCGCCTGAACCTCGCCGGACGCGCCATCACGTCCGAGGCCAGCGAGTATGGCGCCCGCCGCGCGGTCTGGAACGCCGCCGCGGACGCCTTTCCCGCCCTGATCGTCCAGCCCCTCGATGCGGGTGACGTGGCCCGCGCCGTCCGCTTCGCCCGCACCCAGCGCCTGCCCCTCGCCGTGCGGGGTGGCGGCCACAGCCCGGCAGGGTTCGGCACGGTGGACCGCGGCGTGGTCATCGACCTGTCCCTGATGCGGGCCGTTGCCGTGGAGCCCGAAACTCGCCGGGTGCGCGTCGAGGCGGGGGCGACCTGGGGCGAGGTCGCCGCCCACCTGCATCCCCATGGCCTCGCCATCACGGCGGGCGACGTACCCACCGTGGGCGTCGCGGGGCTGACCCAGGGCGGCGGGATCGGCTGGTTCGTCCGCAAGCACGGCCTGGCCCTCGACTGCCTGCGCGCGGCGGAACTCGTGACGGCGGACGGGCAGTTCCTACGGGCGAGCGCCACGGAACACCCCGACCTCTTCTGGGGCCTGCGCGGCGGCGGGGCGAACTTCGGCGTGATCACCGCCCTGGAGTTCGAGGCGCACCCGGGCGGCACGGTCTACGGCGGCATGGTCGTGTACGACGGCGCGGACGCCCGGCACGTGCTGGGCGAGTACGCCCGAATCGCGCAGGCGGCCCCCGACGACCTCTCCACCCAGGCCGTCCTGATGGCCGCGCCCCCCCTGCCCTTCGTCCCCGCCGAACTCGTGGGCCGTCCCGTCGTGATGGTGGCCGTGTGTCACAGCGGTGACCCCGCCGAAGGGGAGCGGGTGGTCGCCCCGCTGCGCCGCCTGGGCACGCCCGTCCTCGACCTGATCGGCCCGATGCCGTACCCCGCCCTGCTCCAGATGTACGCCGAGGGGGGCCAGGGCGGCCTGCGCCACTACGTCCGCGCCCAGTTCGTGCGGCGGCTGGACGCGGCCTTCCTCGACGCGCTCGTGGAGGGGGCGATGGGCGCCTTCAACCCCGGCACGCACGTTCAGCTCCGCGTCCTGGGGGGCGAACTCGCCCGCATCCCCGCCTCCGGCACCGCGTTCGCCCACCGCGACAAGGCGGGCCTGCTGATGGTCGCGCACGCCTGCCCGGCCGACCTGCCCGCCCCCGTCGCCGATCTGACCCGGCAGGCCACCGAGCACGTCTTTGCCGCCGTAAGGCCCTTCGCGGACGGCACCTACGGCAACTTCCTGGGCCTGGGCGAGGAGGACCGCACGGCGGAGGTCTACGGGGAGCGGGTCCTCGCCCGCCTGGCCGCCCTGAAGGCCCAGTACGACCCCGAAAACGTCTTCGCCCGCAACGCCAACGTGAGGCCCGGCGTCCCCGCCCTCCAACCTGCCTGAATCCTGTTCGAACGGAGCCGGGAGCTGCCCTGGGGGGCTCCCGGCTGGTCGGCGTGGTGGCTGGGCGCCTTCCTTGCTGGCTGAGCCAGGGCAGCCTGGCATTTGCGTCCCTCTCCTGAGGCGTGCTTGGACACCCTGACTGGCCTCTGGACGGCGTGCCCGCTCACCCCCACCCGGCCTCCCCCCTCAAGGGGGAGGGGCTTTTTCACCGTCTGACACGACTTTGCTGTTGCGGAAGAAATAATCTGTGCATCACTGAGCGGCAGGGGGAGAACCATCGCCCCCACATCCCCGGGCTTTTATCTCAACGAGGGACAACGCGCTTGAGCCCCTGCCTCTGTGGCTGCGCCAGGCCCTCTCCCCCCGTGGGAGAGGGCCTGGCGCAGCCAGGGGTGAGGGGGCATCCAAGCAGTGGTATCAGCCCATCAGCGCAGCCTCCAGCGCCGGAACGGCGTGGGGATCAAAGCCTGCCCACGTCCCGCCTGAAGAAGCGTATCCCCGGCACGGAGGGGGGAGAGCGCCGCTGTGCCGCTCCCATGCCTCCTCCATCTGTCAGGCCTGATCGGCCCGCTGCTCGCCCAGGAGGGTGCGCAGCACGTCGCTGATCGTCACCACGCCCAGCAGGTGGCCGTCCCCGTCGATCACGGGCAAGCCGTGGACATCGGCCTCCAGCATCCGGGTCATCGCGCTCCGCATGGGGGCGTGTTCGAGCACGTAGGTCTGGGGCAGGCGCATCAGGTCGCGCGCCGCCTTGCCCGCCAGGAAGAACTGGTCCCCCAGCACCGTATCCCCGTGGCTCGCCCCCGCCCGCTGGGCCGCCTCGCTCAGGTCGCGCTCGTGCAGCACGCCCACCAGGCGCCCCTGATCCAGCACGGGCAGCACCCGCAGCCCGCTGATCTTGAGCTTGGCGGCGGCCTCGCTCGCCGGGGCCTCCGCCGGGGTGCTGACGGTCTGGCGGGTCATGTGCCGCTCGACGGTGCCCCACTGGAGGGTGGGCGCCCGCGCCTCGGCGCGCAGCACGTCCGTCAGCGTGAGCATCCCGACGAGGTCGCCGCCCTCCTCCTCCAGCACGGGCAGACCGCCCACCCGGCGCCCCAGCATCACGTGGATGGCGCGCTCCAGCGGGTCCTCTGCTAGAGCGGTGAGGACGGGTTGACGCATGACCTCGCCCACCCGCACGCTGCCCACGCGGTGCGCGAACTGCCAGGGCGTCAGGCCCGCGTGCAGGGGGGGGAGGAAGCGCCCCACCTCTCCGCGCGTCACGATCCCCGTGAGTCGCCCCTCGTGAACGACCGGCAGGCGCCCCACGCCCAGCGTCTCCATCTTCACGACGATGTCGGCCAGGGACTCGTAGGGGCTGGCCGTGATGACCCGGGGGTGCATGGCGTCTTTGACGAGCATGGTGGTCCTCCTGCCCGCATGCTTCGCCGGGGGCATTACGGGGCCATTACCTCCCCGCCCAGCGCACCCCAAGCGAGCGGGGGGCATGACCTCCAGAACGGACCTCGCCGCGCACTTTTGCCCTCCAGGACAGCGCCTTCGCGCTTGACATGCCCCTCGATATGTCTTACTATATAAATCTGCGCGTGAGGCACTCAAGGCGAGTGCGAAAAGCCTTTCTCGCCGCGCTTTTTTTCGCAGGCCAGCCTGCCTTTTTATCACCCCCATCCCCGGCGTTGCCACTCTCGAAGACTCCGCTGGGCCGAGTCCTCTGCGGCACGGGGCACCCGAACAACAGACAGAGCCGCGCTTCTGACGGCTCTTTTGGGGTAAAGTCAGCCGGGAGACTGCGCTGGCCCTCCTCAAGAAGGATCACAACCCAGATGACAACCACGACACTGCACCGCGTGTCGGCCCTTTCCGGGGGCGCGCAGGCGGTGGTCGCAGCCGCGCGGGAGTTGCGTGAAGCCAAGCAGTTTCTGCGCGCCGGGCACCTCGTAAGGGGCGTCCAGCGCCACGAACGCGCCAAGCGCGAGCTGTACCAGGCCACCCATGCCCTCACGGGAAGCGGCCCCACGCCGACCGAATCAGGCGGAGCCCCGCTCCTCGACTCCTTTCAAGCGTTCCTGGTGGCCCTTCAGGATTTCCGGGGCGCGTACGATCGCCGCCGGGCGGACACCTCCGACGGGCACGCCACCCGCGCCCTGATCGAGGCCGAGAAGAAGGTCATCGGCGAACTGGGCCGACTCGAACACGTCCTGAACTGAAGCGGGGCAGGAGCCCCTGGCTTCCCGTCCCCCCGAGTGTTCAAATCCCTCACCAGACCCGGACTGCCCCCGCGGCCCGGAAACCAACGGAGACCAACACCATGCCGACCAAATCGAATACCAGCAACCTGCCCGCGAGCGCTTCCCCCCAGCGCACGCGCGCACCGAAAAGCGGCGGGGCGGCGGTCCTGGAGCCCGAGGTTCAGGACGAGCGCCTTGACCTGGAGCCTGCCGGGGAGCTGAGCGAGCTGGACCTCCTCATGGCGCCCGCCGAGGACGACGACGCGCTCGACCAGGACCTCGACCTGGAGGAGGCCGCGCCCGCAGTGGCGCGCGCCTTCGACGAGGAGGAGTTCGCCGAGCAGGCCGCCGCGACCGCCTACCAGGGCGACTCGCTGCGCCAGTACCTCCACGAGATCGGCCGGGTGCCGCTGCTGACCCCCGCCGAGGAGATGGACCTCGCCCGCCGCTACGAGGAGGGCGAGGAGGCCCGCAAGCGGCTGGAGGAGGAGCCCGACCTCGACGACCGGGCCCGCCGCCGCCTTCAGCGCCTGGTGCAGGACGGCGCGGACGCCAAGCAGGCCCTGACCGAGGCCAACCTGCGCCTGGTCGTGAGCCTCGCCAAGAAGTACTCGAACCGCGGCCTGGGGCTCCTTGACCTGATCCAGGAAGGCAACCAGGGCCTGATCCGCGCGGTGGAGAAGTTCGAGTACCGCCGCGGCTACAAGTTCAGCACCTACGCGACGTGGTGGATCCGCCAGTCCCTCACCCGCGCCATCGCCGACAAGTCGCGCACCATCCGCGTGCCCGTGCACATGGTCGAGACCATCAACCGGCTGTCGCGCATGACCCGCCAGATCGAGATGGAGCTGTCCCGCGAGCCCCTGCCCCAGGAGATCGCCGAGGCGATGGGTCCCGGCTGGGACGCCACCAAGGTCGAGGAGACCCAGAAGATTGGCCGCGAGCCGATCTCGTTGGAGACCCCCATCGGCGAGGAGGGCGACAGCGTCTACGGCGACTTCCTGCCCGACGAGCGCTTCTCCTCCCCGGTGCAGAACGCCTCCCAGACCCTGCTCAGCGAGGCCCTGGAGCGCGCCTTCAGCTCCCTGAACGAGCGTGAGGCGATGGTCCTCAAGCTGCGCAACGGCTTCGTGGATGGCCGCGAGCACACCCTGGAAGAGGTCGGGCAGATGCTCAGCGTTACCCGCGAGCGTGTGCGCCAGATCGAGAACAAGGCGCTGCGGAAGCTCAAGTACCAGGAAGGCCTGACCAGCGGCCTGCGCGACTTCCTGGAATAAGCCGGAGCGTTCCGGCAGAACCGCCCTCCGACCGGGGGGCGGTTTTTTGGTTTTGGAGCCGTGGGGTCCGGTAGGAGTTGGAGGGAACGGGGAGCAGAGGCAGGCTTTGATCTCCACTCAATACACCCTCTGTGGACTGGCCTGATAGCCCGCCGTCGCGTGTTGGGCGCCCCCTCACCCCTGGCTGCGCCAGGTCCTCTCCCACGAGGGGAGAGGTCAGAACAGCCCAAGGGGCAGGGGCTCAAACGCAGAGGCGAGAAGATCAACCCTCCCCCTCCAACTCGGCACAGATTGCTTGAAAATCATTACCCATTCTTCCCCTACTTGACAAAAATAATTTTCAAGAGTACGCTCCAGCCATCAACCTTTTTTCTTAGGAGTCCCCGTGACCCAAGCCGTACTTCCGCCTGTCAGCGCGGGCGGCGCTCTCGGCCGTCTTCGTCAGCAAGCCGCGCCCCTCTCCCCGACGCTTCAGCGCGTCGCCGAACACGTCATCCGTCACGCGGAAACGGTCGTCCACCAGACCATCACGGAGCTGGCGAGCAGCGCGGGCGTCAGCGAGGCCACCGTCACCCGGCTGTGCCGCAAGCTGGGCTTCGCCGGATTTCACGCCTTCAAGATCGCGCTGGCCTCGGACGTGGCGAGCCGCGAGACCGTGCCCAAGGAGGAGGGAACCCTTGACCCGACGACCCGGCTGGTGCGCCAGACCTGCCGGACCCTGGAGGACACCGCCGCGCTTGCGGACCGGGCCACGCTGGAGCGCGTGGCGGAGGCCATCGCCCGCGCGCCAAGAGTGGACCTGACCGGGCAGGGCAACAGCGGCCTGGTCGCCCAGTACTTCGCCCACCGGCTGATGCGGCTGGGGATCACGACCCTCGCCTACACCGACCCCCACGTGGCGGCCGTCAGCGTGAGCACCCTGCCGCGGGGCGGGGTCGTGATCGGCCTCTCCAGCAGCGGGAGCACCATCGACACCGTTCAGCACCTCAAGCTCGCGCAGGCGCACGGGCACCTCACCGTCGCCCTGACCCACCGGCCCAGCAGCCCCGTCACCCGCTATGCCGGAGCCGTCCTCCTCACCGCCGCGCAGGAGGACCCGCTCACCGACGCGGTGCTCGCCACCCTCTCCAGCCAGACGCTGATGCTCGAACTGCTCTACACGGCCATCCTGGCCCGCCGCCCCGAGGCCCACGCCATGCTGCGCGTGACCGCCGAGTCCGTCGTCGAGAAGAAGTATTAGCCCCCGCCGCCGCGAGGCCGCGGCGCAAAGGAGACCCCATGAAGCGCAGCCTGACCGTCCTGACCCTTGCCCTTGGCCTCTCTGCCGCTGTCAGCGCCCAGGCGCAAACCACGGAGATCACTTTCTGGACGTGGTACCTGAGCCCCAAGTTCGACGGGTACATCAAGGACACCATTGCCGCCTTCGAGAAGGCCAACCCCACCATCAAGGTCAAGTGGTTCGACAAGCAGGCCAGCATGGTGCAGGACTTCGTGGCCTCGGTGAACCTGGGCAACGCGCCCGACGTGGTCAACCTGAACATCGACGAGACTGCCAAGGCCGCCCAGAACGGCTTCCTGCGTCCGGTGGACGCGCTGACCAGCCCGGCCGTCCTCAAGGCCACCTACTACCCGCAGAGCCTGAAGAACTTCACCGTGAACGGCAAGGTCTACGCCTATCCCTGGTACGGCTCGCTGAACGAGGGCGTGCTGCTGTACAACCCCGATCTGCTGCGGCAGGCGGGCGTGAAGGCGCCGCGCAACATGTCCGAGATGCTGAACATGGTCAAGACCATCAAGGACAAGACCGGGGCTTACGCCTGGGTGCCCGCGCTCAAGGACCCGGGCGGCGCGTCCTTCCTGGGCTACTTCTTCTCGGACGGCCTGCCGATCTACAACGCGCAGGGCAAGGCGGCCTTCAACTCGCCCGCGCACGTGGCGCTGCTCCAGCGGTATGTCGACCTCTTCAAGGGCGGCTACCTGCCGGAGGACGCGCTGCGCAAGGAAGCCTTCCAGCTCGCCACCGAGCTGTACCCGCAGAACAAGGTCGCCATGATCGTGGGCGGCCCGCAGGCCCTGAACCGCATCAAGGACACCAACCCGGCCCTGTATGCCAAAACCGTGGTCACCGCCGCGCCGCTGGGCAAGGCGGGCGTGCAGACCGGCACCTCGATGGGCCTGGTGATTCCCGTCGCCAGCAAGCATCCTGCCGAGGCCGCTCGGTTCGCCGCCTTCTTCTCCAACAACGCCAATCAGGTCGCCTTCGCCAAGATCGTGCCTATCATCCCCACGACGAGTGCGGCGCAGAACGACCCCTATTTCAAAAAGGCCAGCACCGACCCCATCGCCAAGGCCACCAGCCTGATCGGGGCCTCGGGGAGACTCATCAACCCCGGCTTCAAGACTCCGGGCAACAGTGACGACCTGTACAAGAACTTCAGCGACAACATCGAGTCGGCGCTGCTGGGCAAGAAGACCGCGAAGCAGGCGCTCGACGACTCGGTGGCGTACTGGAACGCGAATATGAGCAAGTAAGCTTGACCGAGCCGTGGCCCGCCTGAACCTGGGCGGGCCTTCTGGAATTAAAGCTTAGAGGATGTTGAGTTGCGTCAGCTGAGTTGCTCTCGCTCGCTGAACCCCTCCGCCCCTTCGGGGCACCTCCCCTGAAAAGGGAGGCAAAAAGATTCCCTGGCTCCCCTTGAGGGGAGCTGTCACCGAAGGTGACTGAGGGGTTTGCTTGCAACCCCACCGAACCTGGCCCCCTCGCCCCCTCCCCACCGACGAGGATTCCTGCCCATGCGAGCCAACTGGCGTCAAACGCTGCTGTCGTACACCTTCCTGGCCCCGGCGCTGATCCTGCTGGTGGTGTTCACCTTCTACCCGCTGGCCTACGGCTCGTACCTGGGCTTTACCGAGTACGGCGGGGCCCGTTTCGCGCAGGGGCAGCCGCCACGCTGGGTGGGGCTGGAGAACTTCCGCACTCTGTGGGCCGACGATTTGTTTCGCACCTCGCTGCTCAACTCGGTGAAGTACCTGCTGGTGGTGCCCGCGCTGCAACTGGCCTCTCTGGCGGTCGCATCGCTGGTCAACAATTCGCTGCCCGGGATGGCCTTTTTCCGGGCGGCCTACTATGTCCCGGTGGTGACTTCCATCTCGCTGGCCGCCGTGATGTGGGAGTGGGTCTACAACAAGGACGGCACCCTGAACTGGGTGCTGGGCTTTCTCCACCTGCTGCCTGCGGGCGGGGCCTTCGGCTGGCTCAACAACGAGAACACCGCCTTCTGGGCCGTCATGCTGGTGACTTTCTGGCGGGGCTTCGGCTACTACATGGTGCTGTACCTGGCGGGGCTCCAGAACATCCCGTCCGAGCTGGAGGAGGCGGCGGTGCTGGACGGGGCTTCGGCCTGGCAGCGCTTTTGGCGCATCACCGTTCCGCTCATGAGGCCCACCATTCTGCTGTGCTCGCTGCTCTCCACCATCGCCGCGCTGCGGGTGTTGGAGGAGGTGCTCGTGCTCACGAACGGTGGGCCGCTGAACTCGACCTACACCGCCCTCATGTACGTGTACTTCAAGGCCTTCCAGGGCTTCAACTTCGACTACGGCCTCGCCAGCGCCGCTGGGCTGGTCGTGGCGGTGGTCGCGCTGGCGTTGTCGGTGGTCAACTTCCGGCTGTTCCGGGACAGCAGCGGGGAGGGCGGATGAGCGCGGTGAGCCGGACCGCGGTGCCCCGCGCGCTGCCGCGGCGCCGCACCCGCACCCGGGCCGCGCGGCACTTGGGGCGCTACGTGCTGCTGGTGCTCATCCTGCTGTTCGCCGTCTTTCCCTTCCTGTGGACCCTGGCGATTGCCCTGACCGATAAGCGGGCGGGCGGTTCCATCTACGACTTTCCGGCGAGCCTCTTTCCGCGCGCCCTGACGCTGAACAATTTTCAGCAGGTCTACCAGACCTTCGGGCTGGGGCAGTACGTCTGGAACAGCATCTCCATCACGGCGATGACCATCGTGGGCACGCTGGTCGTCTCGGCGTTGGCGGCCTACCCGCTGGCGCGCTTCCGCTTTCCCGGGCGCAACCTGATCTTCGCAGTGATCGTCGCCACGCTGGTGCTGCCGGGCGAGACCACCTTCATCGTCAACACGCTGACCCTGCAAAAGCTGCACCTGCTGGGCACGCACCTGGGCGTCGTGATCCCGACCATCGCCGGGGCCTTCGGCATCTTCCTGATGCGCCAGGCCTTCCTGGCGATTCCGCAGTCCCTCCTGGAGGCGGCGCGGCTCGACGGCGCGAATGAACTGACCATCCTGACCCGGATCATGCTGCCCCTGACGAGGCCGAGCCTGGCTGCGTTGGGCATCTTCACGCTGGTGGGCAGTTGGAACGCCTACTTCTGGCCCATGCTGGTGCTCTCGGCCGCGCCCGACAAGGTGCCCCTCAGCGTGGCCGTCCTCAAGCTCAAGGGCCAGTTCAACTACGACCCCTTCAACATCGCCGCCGGGTCGCTGATCATGATGCTGCCCGTGCTGCTGGTGTTTCTCCTCGCGCAGCGCCTCTTCATGCGCGGGATGGAGGGGGCGGTCAAGTGAACCCAGCCCGCGCCCTGATCGTCGACCTGCCCGGCCCCGACCTCACGCTGGAGGAAGGCCGTTTTCTGGCCCGCCACTCCTTCGGTGGCGTGTGCCTCTTCGCCCGCAACATCACGACGCCGGAACGCACAGCACGGCTGGTGCGCGACCTCCGCGACGCGCTGGGGCACGACGCTCTGGTCGCCACCGACCAGGAGGGCGGCGCCGTGCTGCGGCGGCTGGACGTGCCGCATCCCCCCACACCGATGGGTCTGGGTGCGCTGCGGGACCCGGAGGCTGCCAGGGAAGCCGGGGCAGTCGCGGCGCGTGGCCTCCTCGACCTCGGCATCAACTGGAACTTCGCGCCCAGCCTGGACGTGAACGTCAATCCCGGGAATCCGGTCATCGGGGAGCGGTCTTTCGGAAGTGACCCGGCCCTGGTGGCGGAACTTGGCGTCGCATGGGCGCTCGGGAGTGAGGCGGCGGGCGTGATGAGTGCCGTCAAGCACTTCCCGGGGCACGGGGACACGCAGGTGGACAGTCACCTCGACCTTCCCACCGTGAACAAGTCGCGGGAGGCGCTGGAGGCGTGTGAATGGCTCCCCTTCCGCGCGGCGGTGCGGGCCGGAGTGGGCAGCGTGATGACCGCCCACATTCTCTACCCGGCGCTGGATGGGGAACGCCCGGCAACCTTGTCCCCAGCCGTGCTGACGGGATTGCTGCGGGGCGAGTGGGGGTATGACGGCGTGGTCGTGACGGACGCGATGGACATGCGCGCCATCGCCGACCGCTACCCGGGGGGAGTGGGGGCGCCGCTGACCCTCACGGCGGGGGCGGACGCCGTTCTGGTGTGCGGGCACGGCGAGCTGACTCCACACGCCGAACATCTGAACGCTGTCGAGCGTGCCCTGCGGGACGGGACGTTGGCCGAAGACCGGCTCCAGGAGGCGCTGACTCGCCTGGCCTCTGCTGCTCGACGTTTTCCAGGCACACCCCGCCCCTATACCGCCGCCGAGCGCGAACGGGACGGGGCGCAGGTGCGGGCGTGGGCGCGGGCGAGCGTGACAAGGGTGGGTCAGGTCCCCCGTCTCTCCCCCGACGCCGAGGTGCTGCTCCTCACCCCCGACCAACCCGGGGTCGGTGGCCCTTATGGGGACAGCCTGGGTGGCGACGAGCTTGCCGCAACCCTGCGCGCGTATTTCCCCCGTCTGAGGCACGCCAATTACAGCCCGACCGACGCGCGTGCGGCACGGGCACTCCTGGACGAGTTTCCGGGTGCCCCGGCCCTCCTGGCGACCCCTACCCGTTGGAACCTCACGCCCGTACAGAAGGAGCTGGCTGGGCTGCTCCCGGCACGCGGCGGCATCCACCTGGCCCTGTGGAACCCGGAACATGCCCGCGCCCTGCCCCTCCCCGCGCTCGTCAGCTACGGCTTCCGGCCCGCCCACCTCGCGGCGGTGGCGCAGGCCCTCATTACTGGGGAGGCGCCGGGAGTTCTGCCCCTCGCGGCGCCCGAAGTGGTGTAGAGCGTGCAGGCCAGCACGCGGCGGGCGTGGATCGTCTGACAGTTTTCGGGTTGAACCCTGGGGGTGGCAAGTGCGTGCTGGAGGACATTTCATCCCGCTTGTTCTCCACAGGCGAGCGGTCATTCTCACCTCCCGGCACGGCGGTTCGAGCCGCGGGTGGGCTGCTGCGCGCCCCTTGGGTCCCCACGCCTGAGGCCCGGCGCCTTGACACCCACGGCAGCGAACAGGCCCAAGCTGAGAGTTCGGCGACGGAGTACCCCGGACCCCGGGACGGTCGGGTTCACCCCTCGGCACATTCTGGTGATGGGAGAGACTGATGACGGAGCAGCACAACCGCCACGCCTGGAACGCCATTGCCGCCCTGGGGGAGAGTCCTTACGCCCGCCCGGTCACGCCCGAGACTGTGGCTGCCGCCCGGCGCGGCGAGTGGACGGTCATGCTCACGGACACCAAACCGCTTCCCCGGGCCTGGCTGCCCGACGTGCGCGGGCTGGATCTCCTCTGCCTCGCCTCGGGAGGTGGGCAGCAGGGTCCCATCCTCGCTGCCGCTGGCGCCAACGTCACCGTGTTCGACCTCTCCGAGGGGCAGCTTGCCCTCGACCGGGAGGTCGCGGACCGCGAGGGCCTCTCCCTCCGTCTGATGCAGGGCAGCATGACCGACCTGTCCGCCTTCGGAGATGGGAGCTTCGACGTGATCGTGCACCCGGTGTCCAACGTGTTCGTGTCCGACGTGCGGCCCGTGTGGCGGGAGGCGTACCGGGTGCTGCGTCCCGGGGGCAGCCTGCTGGTGGGCTTTCTCAATCCGGCCATGTTCATCTTCGACCTGGACCATCTGGACGAGACGGGGGAGCTGCGTGTGCGTTACCCCCTGCCTTACGTGGAAGAGGCGCACCTGTCCCCCGAGCGGCTGGAGATGTACCAGCGCGAAGGCAGGCCGCTACATTTCAGCCACAGCCTCACCGAGCAGATCGCGGGCCAGCTTGAGGCGGGGTTCCTGATCGCCGGGTTGTACGAGGACGACCACGGGATGAATGGCGATTTGGTGTCGAGTTATCTGCCGACTCAACTCGCCACTCGGGCTGTGAAAGTATGACCTGGGGCAGGCGGGAGCGAAGCGCCGCGGCTCGCTTGCCTGTGGAGGATCAGCGGTAGGGGCTGCCTCCCGGAACGCACTCCCCACCGCCAAGGTTCAACCTGCAACGTGTCAAGTGACCCACGCCCGCCGCGTGTCCTGGACTTACCGCGTCCGGGTCACCTTGCTCAGCAGCGGGGGCGCGTCGGGGTCCAGCCCGCGGTGCAGGGCGAGGTGCGCGGCAAACAGGTAAAAGGCCAGCGCGCTGGGCACCGGGTCGGTCAGGTCCTGGCCGGTTTCCGGCGTGGCGAGGGTGCTGCCCGCAGCCGGGCCGAGGGTCCGCAGGTCCGCCCCGCTGGCGAGCAGGTCGGCATACGCGCGGCGGGTCGCCTCCCCGGCGGCGTCGGCGGGCGCGAAGCCCAGCAGCGGCACCCCCTCGGCAAGGAGTCTTTTAGGGCCGTGGCTGAACTCGGCCGCCGAGTACGCCTCGGCGTGGATGCCGCAGGTCTCCTTGAGCTTGAGCGCCGCCTCCTGCGCCACCCCGAAGTGCAGCCCGCGCGCCAGCACGAGCAGGTTGTCCGCGAAGCGGTAGCGCTCGGCCAGATCGCGGGCCTGGGCTTCCACTTCCAGGGTGCGCTCCAGAGCCTCCGGCAGGGCCTCCAGCCCCCGGGTGAGCGCCGCGTCCCCGTTCAGCGCGGCGACCACCGGCAGCAGGGCCGTCAGGCTGGCGAGGTAACTCTTCGTCGCCGCCACCGCCCGCTCCTCGCCGCAGCGCAGCGGGAGCACGAACTCCGCCTCGCGCGCGAGGTCGCTGTCCTCCACGTTCACCAGGGCCACGGTGGTCGCGCCGCCCTCGCGCGCCATGCGGACATTCTCGACCACGTCGGGACTCGCCCCGGACTGCGACACGGCGATCACCAGCGCGCCCCGCAGGTCCAGCCGCGCCCCGTACAGCGTATGCACGCTCGGTCCCAGGCTGGCGACGGGCAGCGAGAGCCGCGTTTCCAGCCCGTATTTCAGCACCGTGCAGGCATGGTCGCTGCTGCCCCGGGCCACGGTGACGGCGTAGGGGGGACGCCGCCCACGCAGCGCATCGGCCAGCCTGCGCGTCACCTCGGCGTTCTCGGCGAGCTGGCGGCGGACGACCCGCGGCGCCTCGCGGGCTTCCTTGAGCATCAGGGGGTCAGTCATGGGTGTTCTCCAGGATGGGCCTTCCGGCCACGTACACCTGAACCACGTTCAGGTCGGGGGCCAGAACGGTGAGGTCGGCCCGCAGCCCCGGCTCCAGACGGCCCCGGTCGCTCAGCCCCAGGGACGCGGCGGGCACGGCACTCAGCATGGCCGCCGCCTCGGGCAGGGGCACGCCCGCGCGGACGGCGTTCCGCAGGGCTGCGTCCAGCGTCAGCACGCTTCCGGCCAGGGTCCCGTCGGCCAGCGTTGCTTTTCCCGCCCGCACGGTGACGGGCTGCCCCCCCAGTTCGCTCTCGCCGTCCCCCAGCCCGGCGGCGCGCATGGCGTCAGTGATGAGCAAGACCCGCCCCGGGGCGGCGGCGCGGGCCAGCAGGAAGCCCGTCGGGTGGACGTGAATGGTGTCCAGGATGACTTCTACAAAGGCTTGCGAGTCGGCCAGCAGCGCGCCGGGGGGTCCGGGTGCCCGCCCCTCGATCCCTCCCATCGCGTTGTAGAGGTGGGTGGCGCAGGTGCGGGCGCCTGCCGCGCAGAGGGCGTTCAGAAAGGCCGTCACCGTCTCCGCGTCCGCACGGGTGTGCCCCACCCCGACACGCACGCCCGCGCGGGCGAAGGCGAGGCCCGCCTCTGTCGCCCCGGGCAGCTCGGGAGCGAGCGTCACGGCCCGGACCACGCCCGTCTCCAGCACCTCCGCCACGAGGTCGGGGGTGGGAAGCACCGTGTTCGGGGGCTGCGCGCCCAGCCTCTGCGGGCTGATGAAGGGACCTTCCAGGTGGGCGCCCACGATGTCCGCGCCGCCTTCCACCCCGCCGTCGTCCATCACCTCCCGCACGCCTCGCAGGGCCGCCAGAACCCGCTCCCACGGGTGGGTGATCGTGGTGGGAAGCAGGGTCGTCGTCCCGTGCCGGGCGTGCAGGCGGGCGAGGGTGCGAATACCCCCCGGGCCGTCCATCGTGTCGCCGCCGCCGCCGCCGTGAACGTGCGTGTCGATGAAGCCCGGCAGGATCAGGTGCATTCCCCCGGCCTGTTCAGGCGCCGTGTCCGGCGTGACTCCCTCGATCAGTGTTCCGAACGAGAGGGTTCCTGGCCGCAGCTCGCCCCCCGGGAGCAGGAGCTGGCCGCGCAGGGTGGAGGGGGGAGTGTTGGGGGGGCTGGTCATGTCTGGCCTCGCAGGCGGCGGCGGATAGCCGATCCAGTTGGAACGTCTCCCCGGACCTCTGAAAACGTACACTGCCGCACCGGGACGCATGTGGAATAAAGCTGTGTAGGAACCCTTGAATCTCTATCGCGCCGAAGTGGGACAGCCGGTGTCCCAGCGGACGACCTGTCCCTGCATTCGACGGCAGAGCAGCCTCCCAGCGAGGGTCGCGTGACTGGGGCCTTCCCCATCAGGACTGGAGCGGCAGGCCCAGCGTGAGCGAGTACGGGTCCTCCCGAAGCGTGTGGAAGCCGAGGTGGTGGTAGAAGCCGACGGCCCGGGTGTTCCGCGCCCCCACCCCCAGGTGCACTCCCGGGCTTCCCTGTTCGCGCAGGGCGGCCCACAGGGCCATCATCAACCGGCGCCCGTTGCCGCCCCCCTGCATCCGGGGAAGCAGGTCGATATGCAGGTGCGAGGGAAAGCGGGCGGTGATGTCCTCCGGCGTCCGGGGCGGGCGGTGGATCAGGGCCTGGATGCGCTCGTCCGGCGTCCAGTTCGCCGAGTCGCCCGACGGCATGGGGTACTGCTCCCGCAGCGGTGGCCACCACTCCCGCTCCAGCGTCCGCGCGAAGGCGTCCGTATCCAGCGCCCCGATCACGTACCCGCCGACCCCCTGCTCGTCCTCGACCACGAAGGCGAGGTCCGGCTGGTGGGCGAGGTACGGCCCGGCATACACGTGGCCGAGCAGCAGCGGGTCGCGGTAGAGGCCCGTCGCGTCGGCGCCGCTGTCACCCGTCTCCAGGCAGATGCGGTAGAGGGCGCCGCGGTCATCGGGCCGGGCCAGGCGAAGGTGGGGCAGAGGTCTATTCTCGCTGAACGGCACGCGGTTCCTCCTTGGGCAACAGTTGGGCGACGAGGTGTGGGGGCTCACTCCGGCGGGGACGCGGGGCTGGGCTCGGGGTCCAGGCCTTCCCAGCCTTGCGCGGCGAGCAGGGTATTGCCCACCGCGCGCCGCAATCCCTGAATATCCAGAGAATGGTGCCTGGAGGGGTGGACGCGGTTGGTCAGCAGCGCCCAGGCCACGCCGCGCCCGGGGTCCACCCACAGGCCCGTGCCTGTAAAGCCGGTGTGCCCGAACGCCGACGCGCCCGTCAGGCTCCCGCCGCTCCATCCCGGCTGTGCCGCGACAAAGGCCAGGGTGCGCCCCGGCGCGTGGGTGGTGGTGGCAAGAGTCTGTGCGGCGGGGGAGAGCCACCCGCCCCGCAGCAACCGTTCCGCCTGGTCCAGCACGCCCGCCAGTGTGCCGAACAGCCCGGCGTGGCCCGCATTGCCCCCCAGCGCCCAGCCGTTCTCGTCGTGGGTCTCGCCGCGCAGCACTCGCCCGCGCCAGGGGCAGCGTTCCGTGGCCGCGCTGCGGGCCGGGTCCGGGGTGAAGGTCAGGCCGGAGTCGAGCGTGAAGTCGCGCAGGGACCGGCCGCGCACCCGCTCCAGCACGGTCCCGAGCAGGATGTAGCCCAGGTCGCTGTACACGACCTCGCCCGGTTCGGTCAGCGGCCAGCGTTCCTGAAGGACCCGGGCGCGGATGGTGGCCGCGTCCCCCCACGTGTACAGCGGAGCCCAGGCGGGCAGCCCCGCCGTGTGGGTGAGCAGTTGCCGCAGGGTCCGGGTACCCAGCGGGGTGTCCTGCATCCACGCCAGGTCCGGCAGGTGGGTCAGCAGCGCGTCGTCGAGGTCGAGCAGTCCGTCCTCCACCGCCCGCAGCACTTCCCGAGCGGTGAAGAGGGGCTTGGTCAGGCTGGCGAGGTCCCACCAGGTGGCCTCGTCCAGGGGGGCGGGTTCCGGCTCGCGGGCCGCGTCCCCGAGGATCAGCGTGTCCCGCCTCCCGTCCGCCGTGACGACCCCGAGCGCCGCGCCGCACAGGCCCCGCCACTCCACGGCCTCCGCGAGGAGTTCACGGGTCCGCTGGGGAATCACCCCTCCCCCAGGGCGGCCCGGGCATGTCCCCCCGCCGCCGCCAGCCGGGCCTCGGCCTCCTGAACACTCAGGCCCAGCCGCAGCATCACGAGCGCGGTTTTCACGCTGCCGCCCGCCTGGGCGAGGGCGGCGCGGGCCTCCGATTCGGACACGCCCGCCCCGTGGCAGGTGAGCCGCACGGCCCGGTCCTCCAGCTTCGCATTGCTGGTCCGCACGTCCACCATCAGGTTGCCGTACACCTTGCCCAGCCGCACCATCAGGGCGCTGGAGAGCGTATTCAGCGCGATCTTCTGCGCGGTCCCGGCCTTCAACCGCGTGCTGCCGCTGATGACCTCGGGGCCGGTGTCGAGGGCCACGGGGCAGTCCACGGCGGCCAGCAGCGGCGTGCCGGGATTGTTGGCGATGCCCACCGTCAGCGCCCCGAGTGAGCGCGCGGCTTCCACCGCCCCCAGCACGTAGGGGGTCGTGCCGCTCGCCGCGAGCGCAATCAGCACGTCCCCTGGCCCCACATTTGCCGCGCGCACATCGTTCGCACCCGCTGCCGCATCATCCTCTGCGCCCTCCACCGCCTGCCGGATTGCTCGCTCCCCTCCAGCAATCAACGGCACTGCTCGTTCCGGCGGCCAGGAGAAGGTGGGCGTGAGTTCGGTCGCGTCGAGGACACCCAGCCGCCCACTCGTGCCCGCGCCCACGTACACCAGCCGTCCGCCGCTCTCCAAGCGGGGAAGGGCCGCCTCCACCACCCGGGCGAGCGCGGGAGTTGCGGACCTCACCGCCTCGACAGCGGCACGCTGGTCGTCGGCAAAGGCCTGGACGAGGGCCAGCGGGTCCAGCCGGTCGAGGTCCGCGTGGTTCGGGTCGAGCGCCTCGGTGCTGCGCTGAACGGGAATGGAGGTGGATGTGGGAGGGATCGTCATGCGGGTTCCTCGTGGCGGGGTGGGGGCAGAAGGTACTTTCCGGCGCTCACGGCGCGGCGCGCGCCCGTGGCCTGGGGCAGGGTGTTCGTCCAGCCCTGCGCCCGCGCGTACCCCAGGAAGGCGAAGGCCGCGGCCTCCCGGGTGGCGCCAGTGAAGCCGTGTGCGGCCCAGCCGACCTCCTCGAAGGTCAAGGCGGGAATGGGGGAGAGGGCGGTTCGCAGGGCCGCCATCAGGACCGGATTGCGCGCCCCGCCCCCCGCCACCACGATTTCATCCAGGCCGAGCGGCGTGATCCAACGAGCGTAGGCGTCCGCCACCGTTTGCGCGGTGAAGGCCGTGGCGGTCGCCGCGAGGTCGGGCACACTTAATTCGGCGGGCTGGGGGAGATGGGCGAGCGTCCAGACCTCCCGCCCGGTGGCTTTGGGAGGCGGAACTTGCAACTCCGGGTGAGCCAGCCAAGCTGCCAATGTCTCCTCGTGAACCGTGCCCGCCGCCGCCAGCCGCCCCCCTTCGTCGCAGGTCTGCCCGGCCAGCCCCGCAATTTCATCCAGCAGACAATTGCCCGGTCCCGTGTCGAAGGCGAGGACACCCGGTTGCTCCGCTCCGGGCAGATAGGTCAGGTTGCTGATCCCGCCGAGGTTGTGGATGGACCGTCGGATCACGGGCTGTCCGAACAGCGCCCAATCAGCAAAGGGGACGAGCGGGGCGCCCAGCCCGCCCGCCGCGAGGTCCGCCGGGCGGAAGTCGGCCACGACGGGTTTCCCGGTCCGTTCCGCGATCACCGCCGCCTCGCCCAATTGCAGCGTTGCGGCCCGCGCCCAGCCCCGAGCCCCATCAGGGCGGGGATGATGCTGCACCGTCTGCCCATGCGAGGCGATCAGGTCCGCCGAGGCCGCGAGGGGCAGGGCCGCCTCCGCCAGCATCTCGCCCAGCCACCAGTGGAGTTGGGTGAGGTCGGAGGTGCTCGCCTCGTTCCGCATCGCCGCCAGGATCGCGGCCCGCAGTTCAGGACCAAAGGGCGTGAAGACGTGCTCCACCACCCGTCCGCGCGGCACACCTTCGGGTAGGACGGGCTGCTTCCCGCCGCTGCCCACCCCGGGCCAGCCCGGCAACTCCAGCAGCGCCGCGTCGATGCCGTCCGCGCTCGTGCCGCTCATCAGGCCCAGGACGCGGACGCTCACCCGGTCCTCCCGCCGTGCAGCTCCATCACGAAGTCGTAGCGGTCGCCGCGGTAGTGGGCGCGGGCGTGTTCGATGGGCCTGCCGTCCGCCGTCCACGAGACGCGCTCGGTGGCGAGCAGGGCGGCGCCGGGAGACACGCCCAGCCAGCCCGCCAACTCCGGCTCGGCATTCACCGCGCGCAGGTGCCGCACGGCCCGCACCGGACTCAAGCCGCGCGCCGCCAGCAGGCCGTAGAGGCTGCGGTCGGTCACGTCGTCCTCGCTCAGCGGCCCCATCACCGAGGCGGGCAGCGTGCTTTCCTCGACGGCGAGCGGTTCCCCATCCGCCGTCCGCAACCGGCGCACCCGGTACACGGTGTCGGTGGGCGAGAGGGCGAGCGTCATCACCTCCCGGGGCGTGGGGTGCGCGCACTCGAAGCCCAGCACCCGCGCACCCGGGGTCTGCCCCCGCGAGCGGATGTCGTCCGAGAAACCGGTGAGCAGCCCCAGGGGCCGGGGGGCGCGTTCCGGGGCGGGCGCATGGACAAAGGTGCCGCTGCCGTGCCGCCGCGTCAGCAGCCCCTGCTGGGCGAGGAGGGCGAGTGCCTGGCGCACGGTCACGCGCGAGACGCCCAGCGTGCCTGCCAGTTCCCGTTCGGCGGGAAGGGCCGTGCCGTCCGCGAGATCGCCCCCCTCGATCCGCGCGGCGAGGCCCCGGGCCACCTGCACGTAGACGGGCGTGGCGCTGGCGGTGTTCAGCGGAACCACCCAGGGCGGGGAGGAGAGGGACATCCCCCTCACCGTACCACTTCCAGACCAATCGGCGACAGGGGGTTGAAGTGGACTGAAAGTGGTTCTATGCTGAGGCGTCACCTCGACCACAATTCGCCCCGTCTCAGGAGGGTCACGCATGCCTAAATACGTCCAGATCAAGCCCGGTCTCGTCAGCCTGGTCACGCTCGCGCTGCTGGGGGGCGCCCTGGCCGCGCCCAAAAAGGTCACCGGGTACAGCAACCTCGGCATCACGGACGGCAAGCCCGGCGGCACCTACACCCTCGTGTTGGGGGACAGCCCCCAGAGCCTGAACTACTACGGCGTGATCGACAACAACCTGGGCCTGGTCGCCCAGCAACTCTTCGACGGGCTGGTGGAGTTCAACTACGCGAACTACAAGATCGAGCCCGCGCTCGCCGAGTCGTGGACGGTCAGCCCGGACGGCAAGGTGTACACCTTCAAGCTGCGCCAGGGCGTGCGGTGGAGTGACGGCCAGCCCCTGACCGCCGACGACGTGGTGTTCACCTACAAGAACATCATCATGAACCCGGAGGCGCGCGCCGGGGACGCGGGCAACTTCAAGCTCGACGGCAAGGACGTGACGATCAGCAAGGTGGACGCGAACACCGTGCGCTTCACCCTGCCGCGCGCCGCCCCGGCCTTCCTGCTCCAGCAGCGGTACTTCATCATGCCGCGCCACAAGCTGCTCAAGTTCTCCCAGGAGGGCGGCGCCAAGCCCGCCGACATCAACAACGCCTGGCCCAGCAACGTGGCGGAATCCGAGGTCGTCGGCACCGGCCCCTTCCGGCTGGGCAACTACACCGCCGGGCAGAAGGTCAGCCTCGTCAAGAACCCCAACTACTGGAAGGTAGACGCGAAGGGCACCAAGCTCCCCTACCTGAACGGGCTCGACTTCCTGATCATCCGTGATCCCCAGGCGCAGGTCGCGCAGTTCCTGGCCGGGAACATCGACCAGCTCAACATCACCGGGGCGCAGTTCCCCGACATCAAGGGCCGTGAGGTGGCGGGCGCCCCCTTCAAGGTGATCCGCTCGACCGCGCTGTTCGGCTCCCCGCCCTTCATCGCCTACAACTTCGACGCCAAGGACCCGGCACTCGCCAAGGTGTTCAGTGACGTGCGCTTCCGGCGGGCGATGCAGCAGGCCCTCAACCGCCCCCGCATCATCGACACGGTGTACAACGGCCTCGCCAGCCTGCCCGGGCACGGCGTGGCGCCCGCGAACCGGGAGTGGTACGTCAACACCACCCGCCAGCTCGGCACCTTCGACCTTGCGGCGGCGGGCCGGGCGCTCGACGCCCTGGGGCTCAGGGACACCAACGGTGACGGCGTGCGCGAGATCAGCCGCGGCAAGAACCTGGAGTTCGACCTGACGTACGCGACCGACTCCTCGGTCTACCCCGCGATGGCGACCATCCTCCAGAACGACTTTGGCAAGATCGGCGTCAAGGTGAACCTGAGGGGCATCCTCGCCAAGAACCTGCTCTCGACCGGGCTCAGCGGCGACTGGGAGGCCATTCTGCACGCCTTCGGGGACCAGCCCGACCCCGAACTCCGCAAGCCGATCTGGCAGCCGGGCGGCGCCCTGTACTACTGGCACCGCAGCCTCCAGCCCGCGCAGGATGGCGGCACGCCGAACGTGGCCCGCATGTTCCCCTGGGAAAAGGAGATCTACAACATCTTCGACGACGCGGCGACGACCACCGACCGCAGCAAGCGCAAGGCGCTGTACACCCGCTGGCAGCTCCTGTTCGCCCAGAACCTGCCGGTCACGCCCATCGCCAAGCCCGAGAACATCGGCGCGATCAGCAACAAGTACGGCAACTACATCTACAACCTGGGCGTGATTCCGGGCTACAACCCGGTGCCGCTGGTGTACCAGAAGTAAGTGGGCAGTGGGCAGTGGGGAGTGGGAAAAGCGCGGCGAGAGCCAAAAGCCGAAGCCCTAGCTTCCACTGACCACTCCCCACTCACCCCTCACCCCCTATGCTGAACTACGCCCTGCGCCGCATCCTCGGCATGATTCCCACCCTGCTCGTCATCAGCGCGGTGTGCTTTCTCGTGATCAAGCTCCAGCCGGGGAGTTTCACCGACCAGTACCTCGAAGACCCGCGCTTCACCCGCGAGACGGCGGAGGCGATCAGCCGTCAGCTCGGCCTGGACCAGCCTGCCATCGTGCAGTACGGGCGCTGGCTGTGGGGCGTGGTCACCCGCTTCGACTTCGGGTACTCCTTCCTGCAAAACCGCCCGGTCGTCAGCGTGATCGGGGACCTGCTGGGCTGGACCGTCTTCCTGAGCCTGATCACGCTGCTGTTCTCCTGGCTCATCGCGGTGCCGCTGGGGCTGTACACGGCCTTCAACCGGCACGGGGTCGCGGCGAGCATCGCCAACTTCTTCGGATACGTCGGCCTCGCCATCCCCGACTTCCTGGCGGCGCTGCTGCTCGTCGCGCTCGTGCTGCAATTCGGGGGCACGAATGTGGGCGGCCTCTTCAGCCCGGCGTACATCGACGCGCCGTGGTCGTGGGCGAAGGTGGTGGACCTGCTCAACCATCTGTGGATTCCGGTCCTGGCGCTCGGGCTGGAGGGGGTGGCGGGCCTGATGCGGCAGATGCGCGCCTCCACCCTGGACGTGCTGACCCAGGACTACATCCGCACCGCGCGTGCCAAGGGCCTGCCGCAGCACCGGGTGATCTGGCGCCATGCGGTCCGCAACGCGATCAACCCCCTGATCAGCCTGGCGGGGCTCAGCCTGCCCTCGCTCATCAGCGGCACGATCATCGTCAGCATCGTCCTGAGCCTGCCCACCATCGGCCCGCTGCTGTACGACAGCCTGGTGAACAAGGACCAGTACACGGCGCTGACCCTGCTCATGCTGAGCGCCTTCCTGCTGCTCGTCGGCAACCTGCTCGCCGACCTGGCGTTGGCGTGGGCGGACCCGCGCGTGAGGTACACGTGAGGGGGGGTGTGGTCCGTGGTCAGTGGTTAGTGGGAGCTTTGGCTGACAGCTCTCGCCCCGCTTTTCCCACTCCCCACCGGCCTTGCAGAGCCGCGAAGCGGAGGCGTCCATGACCGCCCTCCCCACCACCGACCATACCCCCGCACCCTCCCCTTGGGCGCTCGCTTGGCGGCGTTATCGCAAGTCGCGGCTAGGTGTCATCGGCGGGTGGCTGCTCATCCTGCTGTACGCCTCGGCGCTCCTGTCCCCGTTCCTCGCGCCGTACAACATCACCTCGCAGCACGAGGACCTGGGCTACCAGCCGCCGCAGCGGGTCCACATCGTCCACGACGGGCAGCTCCGCGCCCCCTTCGTCTACGGCTTCAAGCAGGAGCGCGATCCGGTGACCTTCGCGCGCAGGAATGTGGAGGACCGCGAAAACCCCATCCCCATCGGGTTCTTCGTGCGCGGGGAGCCGTACCGCTTCCTGGGTATCCCGTCGAATCTCCACCTCTTCGGCGTGCCCGAGGGGCATTACTTCTTCCCACTGGGCACGGATCAGCTTGGCCGCGACCTGCTGTCCCGCACCCTGGTCGGCGGGCAGGTGAGCCTCACTGTCGGCGTGATCGGGGTGCTGATCTCCTTCGCCATCGGGATCGTGCTGGGTGGAGTCAGCGGGTACTTCGGCGGCTGGGTGGATAACCTGATTCAGCGGGTGGTGGAGGTGCTGCTGAGCTTTCCGCGCCTGCCCATCCTGCTCGCCCTCTCGGCGCTGATCCCCGCACGCTGGCCCTCGACCTGGGTGTACCTGGGCATCGTCGCCGTCCTCGCGCTGATCGGCTGGGCGGGGCTGGCGCGGGTGGTGCGCGGGCAGGTGCTCGCCGCGCGGGGGCTGGAGTACGTGACCGCCGCGCAGGCCATCGGGGCGCGCGACCTGCGGGTGATCCTGCGGCACATCACGCCGAACCTCAGCTCCTTCCTGGTCGTGACGGCCACGCTCGCGCTGCCGGGCTACATCCTGGGCGAGAGTGCCCTGAGTTTTCTCGGCCTGGGCATCAAGGAACCCATGACCTCCTGGGGCCTGCTGCTCAAGGACGCGCAGAACTTCCAGACCCTGCGGCTGTACCCCTGGCTGCTGATCCCCGGCCTCTTCATCTTCCTGGCAGTCCTCGCCTTCAACTTCTTCGGGGACGCCCTGCGCGACGCGGCGGACACCCAGAGCCGGTAGGGCTGTCCCTTGAAGAGCGGCCCTGACGGGTCCCCTTCACCTCCATCATCCCCTCCACCGAAAGGAGACCCACCTGTGCCACGCCTTGCCCGGTTCGCCCCGCTGCTGCTGGCCCCCCTGATCCTCGCCGCCTGTGGACGGCAGACACCCGAAGACACCCGCCCGCTGGAACTGCGCGGCCTGTGGGTGGACGCCTTCGGTCCCGGCCTGAAGACGCCGCAGGAGATCGACACGCTGGTCGCCGACGCGGGGAAGATGAACGTGAATGTCCTGTTCGCGCAGGTCGGGCGCCGGGGGGACTGCTACTGCAACAACGCGGCGATGCCCCGCACGAACGACCCCGCCGTGCCCGCGGGCTTCGACCCGCTGGCCGACCTGCTCACCAAGGCACACAGGGGATA